>JBEBXX010000054.1:0-8401 GCA_040391435.1 Aureliella helgolandensis
ATCGGACCAACGGCCGCGGCGAGCAGCGCTAAGAATCCACTAGCATCGGTCACGCAGGCCCACATGATGGGCGTGAGCAACTGTGAAAAGGACTCTTCGAGCGCCGCAGCACGACTCGCGCCGCTGCGCCGCTGCTGCTGAAATTTGAGCAACAGGTGAATGCTGGTGGCTACGCCGATCACGGTCACAATTGCGGTCAGCATGCTGCTGACCATCGACAGATCGAGCTTGCACACGACCAGGATCGCTCGCGTGGCGGCGAGCGACCAAAAGACAACGATCAGCGGAATCAGCGTCCAGCGTAGCGAGCGAAAGCTGATCAGCAGGACCAGCGACACCAGCACAGAGGAGATGACGCCCAGTCGCAAACCGTCGCGCTGGATCATGCGAAAGCCCTCCGCGACGAGTACAGGTTCGCCGGTGATGAAGCCGCCGGCCGCGGGATCGGGCAGTTGCTGCATAACTTGCTGTAGGGCATCCAGCGTTGCCCGCTGATCGCTTGAGTCGGTGGTCGACGGGGCCAGCAGGCAGGCGACGGTCGTGTACTGGCTATCGCGGCGGTGCGTGTAGCCTTCGAAGACGTGCAGCATGGCTTGAGCCAGCGCATCATTGGCGTCCAGCAGAGGCGGTGGGCTCGGACCGCCAAAACCCAGCAGATTGATTGGGCCGCGGAGCTTCTCTAAGATCGAATGCAACTCGGCTAAACTGAGCACAGAGGCCACGCCCGGGACGGCGGCCAGTTTAGCGCTGATGCGTTCCATGCGCGCTAGACCAGCCCCGGAAGGGTCCCACAGTTGCGGGTCGCGATAGACGGCCAATACGATTTGATTTCCGCCGAAGCGTTCTTGCAATCGCGCGTAGGAGGCGACCAACGGATCGTTGGCCGGAAACATCTGTTCGATTCGCCAATCAAACTTCAAGCGGCTAGCCAGCGGCAAGCTGGCCAGGGCGATCACCACGCCAAGCAACAGCCACCAGCGATGGTGAGCGACGAGAATTTTTGCCAGCCGCGCGCTCAATGATCATTGCCGTTCTTGGGAACTAAATGACTTTGCAGATAGCTGGCCCGCTCGATATTGCGATCGGCGACTGACAGTTGGTGACCGCGCAGCTTTTGCAAGTGAGCGGGCTGAGTGTGCACGAACAGTTTGTTGATGGTGGAGATCTCGATGGAACGGATCAGCCCCAGGTTGACGCCCATGCGGACTTTGGACAAGTAGTGCAGCGTTTCTTCACTGCTGATCTTCTTCGCCGTGCAGAGAATGCCGTAGGCGCGACTGACGTCGTCGTGGAGATCCTGTTCGCTTTCATTAACCAGAAAATTGCGGGCGCGGCGTTCGTATTCGATGATCCGCGGCACGACCTCTTGAACGGTATTGACCAATTCGGCTTCGGTTCGCCCCAGCGTAATTTGATTGCTGATTTGATAGAAGTCCCCCATAAACTGCGAGCCCTCGCCGTACAAACCGCGGACGGCCACGTTGATCTTCTGCAGACTGCGAAAGACCTTTTCAATCTCGCGGGTGATGACTAGGGCCGGCAGGTGCAGCATCACGCTGACTCGCAAGCCCGTCCCCACGTTGGTCGGGCAGGCCGTTAAGTAGCCCAGTGTTTCGTGGAAGGCATAGGTCAGCTTACGCTCGAGCTGATTGTCGAGTTTGTCGATGCGCTCCCAGGCGGTAGGCAGATCGAGCCCACTGCACATGACTTGGATCCGCAAGTGGTCCTCTTCGTTGATCGCTCGTCGCGATCGATGACCAGCGCGCGGTCTCCCTCCCCCTCGGCCATCTCGCGACTCATCAATTGGCGTTCTACCAAGAACTGGCGGTCGACCTCATTGAGCTTGGCGAGCTCCAGGATTTCGATGTTGGTCCAGTCCTTGATCGATTCGATCTTGGCGCGCGTCGACTTGGATATTTGAGCCCGCTCTTGGCTGCTCGCCCGGCGCACGAAGGGATAATCGGCTAGATTCCGCGCCAGACGAATGCGGCTACTGATCACAATGTCCGATTCAGGACCGGAGCCACGCAGCCACTCACCACACTTTCCTGCCAGTTCTTCTAATTTCACGTTGATCAGTCAGCTAACGGAATTGCCATAGGGACACTAAGCACTCGGACCATCCTCACGCTCATAACTCTGTATTTTATCGCGCAGCTCGCCCGCCTTTTCGTATTGCTCTTTGGCAATCGCTTCGTGCATTTCGCGGCGCAATTGAATCAATTGATGCTGCCGATCGGGAGGTGCCGCGCGCCGCGTGGGCGTTTTACCTCGGTGAGTTTTCGAGCCGTGGATATTGAGCAACAGTGGCTCCAAATCATCTTGGAAAAATACGTAGTCGTAACCGCAACCCAAGCGGCCCGACTGCCTAAACTCGGCAAAGGTGATGCCGCACACCGGGCAGGTCTTCTTGTCGAGCTTCGCTAGCTGTTCGGCGGTCTGTTCGAGCTTGAGCTGCTTGGCCAACATGCCAGCTAAGGCGTTGGTGGGCGAATCGACGGTTTCCTGCGACAGGTACACCCGCGCGTGCTCTTCGCACAGGTGGACCATGAGCGGGCCCGTCGGTTCGGTCAACTCCGTGATATGAAAAGTAGCCGGTTTTTCGCAATGTTGGCATTTCATTGCATGCCATCCGTTCTATTGAGGTATCCGCTGTTGCGCGCGGCGCTGGTGCTGATTGTTCCACTTCTGACAATGATACCCGCTTCCTGCCCAATCATCGACTCAGGGTAGCTAGGAGAAGTGGCGTTTTTCTTTTAAGTTCCGCGCTTGCCTTGTCGGGGCTGTGTCCTATGATTCCAAAAGGAACTTGCGAGAAACTGCTGGCGACGTCGCGGCACGTCCTAAACGCTGTAATCGGAACGCACAGCGCACGGCAGGGCCAAATAGTTTGGCATTTCCTCAAGAACCTAGTTGCTTGCATTGACGAACCGTCACCGCGCTGGCATCTATTGGCTAGGCAACTATGTAGGCCGAGCTGGTCAGGTCGTTTTTTTCCGACTCTCGCAGATCCTATTCGTTCGCAGTCGTACGGAGATATTCAAGTATGTCGCTCAATCGCTCAACAGCTTTCGTTGCCTTGCTGGCGGTGCTTAGCTGTGCACTATCTCCACGGTCTGTCCAGGCCGGCCCGCTGCTCGATTGGTTGTTCGGCCACAAGCAAACTGCGCCGATTACTCCGGTCGGCGCACCTGTGCCGGTGGGCACGGGCTACGCAGCCGGTTATGGCGCAGCGGGCTACGCCGTGGCCCCTGTCGTTCAGCCCCATGTAGCAGCCTACCCAGCCGCAGCCTATCCAGCCGCTGCCTATCCGGCCGCTGCTTACCCAGCCGCCGCTAGTCCGGGCTATGCCGGCAATTACGGCACCTATTACAGCACGCAGTTGCCCGCCATTGGACCGGCAGGAGCCGGCTATACAGCCCCGATGCCCAGCGGAATCGCCGCGGCTACGCTGCCGTCGAGCATGCCGCCGACCTTGTCGTACGTTCCCAATTTCCAGACTCAGTCGCAGCGCACGCCGGTGACGTACTATCGACCATTGATGACGACCGATCCCAATACTGGGGCGCAGGTGGTGGCTATGGCACCCTGCACGTCTTACGAAATGATGGCGCAGCGAGTCCCCGTGCTGGGACGCAGTGCGCTGTTTGGTTCGGCGGTCGCGCCGACCGTGGCGCCACCCTCCCAAGCTCTGCCGACTTATACGCTACCCAGCGGCGGTGTGCCGCTGGCTTACTCGACGCCATCAATCACCGCGCCCTATTCAACCGCGTATGGTGTCTACGGTTCGAGCAACACCGCTGGCAGCTATTCGACTTTACAGCCTGCCATCGCCCAGACCGCGCCGAGCATCGCTCCCAGCAGCGTGGCACCGACCGGTGTCTACCCCACCGCTCCGCTCGCACAATCGCCCTACTATGGTTCCAACAGCGGCGGGTCGTGCGGAGACGCCGGCGCAACTCCTTGGCAACCCGTCCCTGGCGGCGCGCCCGGACTGGTCGCTCCGCAGGCCCCTCCAGCGCAATATCCGTCGCAAATCTCTCCCGGTTTTTCACAGCCAGAATATTCGCCGGCCCCCACCGGCTCTGCGACTCCCTCTTTCAATGCCACGCCCAATGTCGCGCCGGGCGTCTATCCGCCCAGCAATGGTGGCACTAGCGATCCGGCCGATGTGCCACCATCGCTGCCAGGCACAAGCTCGTCGGCTGCCTCGCCACCACAATTCAATTCGTTGCATGCAGATGCAGCGCAAAGCAGCCAGCGTCCGCAGTTGCGCAGCATCGTCCGCTACCCAAGTTCTTCCGCTGCCGCCTCAGCCGGCGGAGCGACCCAGTCCCAGCCCGCCACTGCGCAGGTCGAGGGCAACGACAGCCGGACTGATAACCGCGAGGGGCGTAGCGATATTCCGACCATGCTGCCCATTCCCGCACCCCAAGATTTTCATCATGAACCGCGCTGGAATCCAGGCTTGCTGCGCGAAGAGGATATGACAGCTCTGCGTCCGATCGATTCGCGGGCCATGCAGCTCGCCGGACACGCCAAGCCCATTGTGTGGGCCAGCTTTGAATCGCGCGGCAGCTCTGCCCAGCCATCGCAGGCGGCTCACGTACAGCCGGCCCTGGAGCTGTCGGTGCCAGAAGAATCGACCAACCTGCCGCGCCCTCAGCGCGACGCCAGCGGTTGGAAAGCCAGCCGCTAGTGCGGGCGGACTTCAACGGGCGAAATACGGGGAGATAAACCTCTGGCGAACTCGTTTAGTGGAGTGACAGGGGTAGCCAGTTTTGCCGTCTATGCCAATAATGTAGGAGAGTCTTCGGCATAACCCCGTCGCGGGGGACTTTCCTCTCTTTTCACAGTGTGTTCTGTGTCTGCATTTTGCGACTCCATCTCCGCTGAATATTCTTCTTCCAAGAAGAACCGAGCGTATGCCGGCGCAACTGTGTGCACTTGCATCCATCTCGCTGCTCACGCAGGCAGCCCACGCGTGCATCCAGAAACCGTTTACCCTCCCCACCGCCTACACTTCAAATAGCGCAGGAAGGATTCCACCACAACCGGTGTCCATCGCATGAACAGCTATAGCCTCGACTACATCGACGATCTCTACGTTCAGTACATCCAAGATCCGGCCAGCGTGTCGGAGGGTTGGCGCAAATATTTCGAAGAGTTTTCATTGGCGAGTCAATCGCTGCTGGAACCGTCCGACAATGGCAACCTGCGCACCGCGCGCGACGGCGCAGTTTTGCCGCTCGACGAGTCCAACGAGCAGACGCGGCAGATCCGCGATGAAGCGCTGTGGCTGGCGAAAATGCAGGACCGGGTCGACAACCTAGTGCGCGAGTACCGCGTCCGCGGACACTTGATGGCCAAACTCGATCCGCTCAAGCGGCCTCGACCCGGCAATCCGCAACTTGCGCCGGAAGCCTATGGCCTGAGCGAAGAGGATCTAGCACGCTCGTTTACTTGCGATGCCCTGCGATATGTCAATGGACGCACGTTGAGTGATGTGATCACCAAACTGCGCAATACATACTGTCGCTCCATCGGTGCGCAATTCATGCACATCGACAATCGCACCATTCGCGACTGGCTGCAACGTCGCATGGAAAGCTGCGAAAACCGACTCGAACTGTCGCGTGAAGTTCAAGTCCGCATCTACAGTCGCCTGGTCGACGCGACAACCTTCGAAGAGTTTGTGCGCCGCAAATTTGTGGGTGCCAAGACCTTTTCGCTCGAGGGTGCCGAAAGTCTGATTCCGCTGCTCGACCTAGCCCTAGAAAAGGCCGGCCAGCACAGCGTCGACGGAGTTATTCTAGCCATGGCCCACCGAGGCCGACTGAATGTGCTAGCGAACATTCTGGGCAAACGGGCTCAGAATATCTTCTGGTCGTTTGATGAGCCAGAACCAGAGTTGCACCGCGGCGCCGGAGATGTCCGCTACCACTTGGGATACAGCAGCGATTGGTCGACCAGCACAGGGGCCAAGGTACACATATCTTTGTGCTTCAATCCCAGCCACTTGGAGTTTGTCAACACGGTTGCTCAGGGGCGGTGTCGCGCCAAGCAGGATCGCGCAGGGGACGACCGGCACTCCAAATTCATGACGATTCTAGTCCACGGCGATGCGGCTTTCGCTGGCGAAGGCATCGTGCAAGAGACGCTCAACATGAGCGAACTGCCCGGATATAAAACCGGAGGTACGCTGCACGTGGTGCTCAATAATCAAGTCGGCTTTACGACTGAGCCCAGCGAAGCCCGCTCGTGTACGTATGCTACCGACGTAGCCAAGATGCTGCAGATTCCCATCTTCCATGTCAATGGTGAAGATCCGGAAGCGGTGGCGCAGGTGGTCAGCTTAGCGATGGACTTCCGCCGCGAGTTCCGCCGCGATGTGGTTATCGACATGTATGCCTATCGCAGACTAGGGCACAATGAGGGTGACGAGCCACGGTTCACTCAGCCAGAGATGTACAAAGCCATCGATCAACGCAAGAAAGTTCGCGAGAGCTATCTCAAGCGTCTGTTGAAGATGAACGAAATTACGCGCGAAGAGGCCGACGCGATCGCCGAAATCCGCCAGAACAAACTCGAGCGCGAATTCGAACTGGCTCAGCAGGAAGAATACGTCGACGACCTGCAGTCGATGGGGGGAAATTGGCAAGGTTTCTTCGGCGGAAACGAGCCAGAGGAGAGCTTGCCCAAAACCTCCATCGAACTAGAACAGGCGCAGCAACTGCTCGCTAGTTTGGCCAGCTATCCAGAGACATTTAATATCAATCCCAAGCTCAAGCGGTTTCAAGAAAATCGACTGGAGATGTCGCGCGGAGAACGCTCGCTGGATTGGGCCAGCGGCGAAGCGCTGGCCATGGCCAGCCTGTTGGTCGAAGGCTATCCATTGCGGCTGAGCGGCCAGGACAGTGAACGAGGAACATTCAGTCAGCGGCATTCTGTACTGCACGACATGGAGACGGGCAGCAAATACACCCCGCTGCGACAACTGTCTCCAGATCAAGCTCGCTTGGATATTATTAACAGTCCGCTGTGCGAAGCGGGGGTGCTGGGTTTCGAATACGGATACTCGCTCGACTGCCCCAATGGGCTCGTCATCTGGGAAGCTCAATTTGGCGACTTCTGGAACGTGGCGCAGGTAATCGTCGACCAGTTTATCGCCAGCGCAGAGGACAAGTGGGGGCGTTTGAGCCATCTGACTTTGTTCCTGCCACACGGCTTCGAAGGCGCAGGCCCCGAACACTGCTCGGCCCGCCTAGAACGCTTGTTGCTGCTGACCGCCGAAGACAACATCCAAGTTACTCAGCCGTCGACGCCAGCCCAGTTCTTTCATTTGCTGCGGCGGCAAGCCATTTGGCGTTGGAGCAAGCCACTCTTTGTGTTGACGCCCAAGAGCCTGTTGCGACATCCGGCTGTCGTCTCGCCACTGGCCGAGTTTGCCGCGGGTGAATTCCGTAAGATCTTGCCCGACTCGCGCGCATCTCAGACAGACACGAAACGCGTGCTGCTGTGTAGCGGAAAGGTCTACTATGAATTGGACGAGAAGCGTCAGGAACTAAAAGCGGATCATGTGGCGATCGTGCGTCTGGAACAGTTTTATCCGCTCAAAGACGAAGCCCTGCTGGATGCGTTGAAGGACTATCCGCCAGGCACAGACTTGGTGTGGGTCCAAGAGGAACCAGCCAATATGGGCGCTTGGCCGTTTTTGAAGGTCCGCTTTGGCGACATGTTGGCCGAACACAACTACACATTTCGCCGCGTCTCGCGAGTCGAATCGGCCAGCCCTGCTACAGGTTCCGCCAACACCCATAAACTTGAGCAGAGCGAATTGGTCAACAGAGCCTTTGCAGATTGTCCGTAGGGCAATCACAAGGCCGCGACGGATCGGGTTGTTGGGCTAGTTCCACCGGCGCGTAACTCCCGGCGGCGACTCACAATCCTGATACGAATCCCTTGAACAACCTACTTGAACACAATGCTTTTTTTCGGAGTGGTGGCAGATGCATGAAGTGAAAGTTCCCTCGGTGGGCGAGTCGATCTCCGAAGTGCAGATCGGCCAGTGGCTCAAGCAAGAGGGCGAGTGGGCTGACCGCGACGAAACGATCGTGGAGCTGGAAACCGAAAAAGCGTCTGTCCAAGTTCCGACTCCGCACGCCGGGTTCGTGCGCAATGTGCGAAAACAACGCGAGCAGTTCGCGTCCGTCGGCGACGTGCTCTGCGAGATTGAACCGGGGGATGAACCGGCAAACACCACTCAAGATTCGGCCAAGGCGGCTAGCAAAAATGCCGACAACGGAGCGGCGGCTGAGAAAAGTGGGCAAGCTGGCAGCCAAGCTGCTGGGCAAGCTGGCAGCCAAGCTGCTGGGCAGTCTGTGGGGCCCCCTGCTGCCCC
>JBEBXX010000055.1:0-8277 GCA_040391435.1 Aureliella helgolandensis
GCCACAGAGTCCTGCCCGTCGCTCCGGACCATACGAGCACAAGTAGTAACATGATAACCAAGTAGGGAAAACGCCAATCGTTTGTCGCAGCAAGACTGCCTAAAATCGCACTGATAGCCACCCCAGCGAACCAGATTAATGCTATACCAGTGAGCAGAACCCATAGTAGAAACGAGGGTACGGCAACTGCGAGCTGGACTCTCCGTGGCAAAAACGCATTAGTGCTGCTTGGAGAATGCAAGGTTTCAGCTTCCATAGTACGCATCCAAATTCACGACTGATCTGCGCGAGTAAAGAAAACTATGTCCATTGCGGCTGCGGTTCATCCGCTTGTCCAAGTTAATGATATCCGCAGTCGACAAACAAAACCACTCGCGCCCGTACAGTGGGGATTGCTCCAGTTCCGCCGCATAGAGTTCCTTCTTGAGCTGTTCGCGCTTACTTTCGGGGCTTTAACGCAGGCAACCAGCGAACGAAATAGGCAAAGCAGACGCAGCGTGTTGCTCAAGCTCGCTTCACCGGGACGGTACAGTCTTTCGCTGCTTAAGGTTTTCTACGCCGATGAACACGGCCTGAGGATATCGCGCCTGGTTCTGCCGCGCGATCTTCAGGACTTCCTGAGCTCGCTTGCCCGCGTCGGGATGCGACTTGACAAAGCCTGGCACGAATTGCATCCACGGCATGGCCTGATCTTGCTGCTGGTCCCAGCGTGAAAGCAATTTCGCTAGTTCCCGGGGATCATAGCCCGCAGCCATCATCCACTGCGTTGCGTCGCTGTCCGCTTCGGATTCCTGTTCCGGCCGAAACGGTCGCGCGACCAAGCTGATCCACATCATACCGTCCGCGAAATTAAGCGGTTTGCCAGCCAACTTAGACTGCTTCAGCGGCAGCAACTGGTGGCCGCGATCCAGATGACTCAATTCATGTGCCAAGACTCCCACCACCGCGGCCTCGCTTTCCGCACTTTCCAGCAAGCCACGAGTGATCAGCAAGCGTCCGCCAGGAATGGAAAATGCGTCACTACTGGCAACGTCGATAACTCTGATATCAAATTTCTTGTAGCGAGCTGCATGGTTCATGTGAGGCTTAATTACCCTTACCATCGCTTGCAGATACTCCACGTCCTTACCTGGCTGAATTACTGCAATCTGTGCTTGGGCGAGTTGCTGTAAGTAAGCTTTGAGCACCTTCTGGCCAAATTGCATTTCTTCAGCCGGCGAGATCTTGATGGCATCTAGCTGCTGCAACTGCTGCGGCGAAAGCTTGCCGAACATCGGCGCGAGCGGACCCGCATTGTTGGCAAATGCATCGAACATGGCCTGCAGTTGTTCGCCTGGTTGTTGGTTGACCGGATTCTGTCCGCTAGCCGTTCCCACCTGCAGCAGCACCCAGCACGCCAGCCACAGCCAACGCGCGTAACTGTCACGACCAGCGATCATGTGCGCCTTAAAATGCTTCATCACTTGCTCCCGCTTTGAATCTACCCGCATCGATCTTAAGTTTAAACCGCGCCTGTGACCGCGTCATTGTGGTTTGCGATGCTGCGTCGTAATTGTTTCAGGATAAGCCAGCTCGAGTATGTGGCGACCGAAGGAGCCACTAGGGGCGCAGCCCGTTGGCGAGTGGCAGTGGAGGCAGCGTTTTCGCAGCCCGAAGAATCTGCTCACCGTGTGGCATTCTCTGCCGTCGAGCGGGCACAACAGCTACGACAAGTCGCAGCGCTTCGAGGAGCCGCCTCGCGGCCCAGAATGAAAGCCGACTGATCATCGCCTTGGCAATTCGATGGGCTCTACGCGGGATCTGGGAGGATCTTTCCCGTTCGGTCGTCGACTCGATGCAGACGCGTGGACTCGGCTGTGGCACCATCGCCAGCTTTTAGCGAGACCAACCAATACGGATCATCGGGCACGTTGGCGGCGACCATCGCTCGCAGAATTTCCAAATCATGCACGCCGTTCTCGCTGTATAGCTGAGAGTAGAACTCTTTCTGGCGGCGAATCCGTTCGTCGTCGAAGAACACCGCCGAACATTTCGTACCGGGGGCGACGTTGCCGAAGTGTTTGATCACAATCATGATCGCAGCCTGTTGATCCATCTCTTGTTTCATCGACTTTTTCTCCTGCTCGCTACGGAAAGCGTTATAAGTTGGATAAGGGTGCCAGGAAGTCAGTACGGCAGAGGTGCGACCAATTGCGACACAGAAAGCAGCGTTTTCAGATCCCGAAAAATCTGCTCACCGTGTGGCATTCATTGCCGTCGAGCGGACGCCAAAGCTACGACGAGTCGCAGCACTCCAAGGAGTCGCCTAGCGGCCCAGAACGAAAGCGGTTATTGGGGAAGCCGCCATTGGGGACACAGCAAGACACAGCAGGACTAAGCAGGATGAAGCAGGACACAGCAGGATGAAGCGCTCGCCAATGCGGCGGCTAGTGCACCGGCCGCCGACTAGCTATCACTGCATTGAATGCAGACCAATCATGTTGCCTTCGGTGTCGCTCACCAAAGCGATAAATCCATACTGACCAATCGGCATCTTCGGTTTACAGACATTGCCACCAGCAGCTTCGACACGTGACGCTTCGTTCGCACAGTCGTCGCACGAGAAGTAAACGAGCGTGCCCATGCCTCCCGACGGGCAACCTTCCATTTTGGCCAATGCGCCAGAAGCTCCGGCGGCTTGCATATCCATCGGGAACGCCTGCATTTGAATTTCCGGAACGGGCGTTTCAAGTTTCATTAGCTCGACTTGAAGAACTTCTTCGTAGAATTTCTTAGCACGGTCCATATCTTGGACGTAGATCTCGAACCAGCCGACAGGGTTGCGTTTCATGATCGATCTCCTTGGGAATACTCGGGTAATCGCATGTGTTTGGTAATTCGTTCGCACCGTTCCTAAGCAGGTTGTTGAGTTGTCATTGCCGACATATCCATCCAGAACATTTCCCACACATGACCGTCCAAGTCGGCCAAGCTACGATTGTACATAAAGCCCAAATCCTGCTTGGGGTTGACGTCGGCGGTGCCGCCGTTCTTCGCCGCCACCTCGTTCAGCACGTCCACCGCAGCGCGATTTTCGCAAGACAATGCTAGCAGCACCTCGCTCGATGTCTTCGGCGGGATCGGTCGGTCGGTAAATGTCCGCCACTTGCCGTGGGTAAGTAACATGATGTGAATCGCATCGCTCCAAACCATGCATGCAGCTGTCTCGTCAGTGAACTGCGGGTTGTTCTCAAAACCTAGTGCCTCATAGAAGGCCATTGAGGCTTTGAGATCGACTACTGGTAGATTGATAAAGATCATTTTTGACATTGTAACGTTTCCTGTTTGCGTTGCTCTAAGGTTGCGAGTGATTCAGACGACGAAGTTGGGAAGTCAGGGATAGGCACTAGATCGCTTTAGCTTCGCGTGTGTTTGCCACTCAGGAACTGCACCCACGTGCCATCGTCGGAGTGAAACTCGCTGGTGAACACCCAGGCGTCCGTGCTGACGATTTCGATTGTGTCGCGATACTCGCCAACTCCACTGCCATCGAACTTCGGGCCTTCGGAATAGAGCGGCAGGCGCACGCCTGTTTTATCTAATGTGCCCTGGTATGGCCAGATGTTCGTCATCATCGAGCCAATGAAGGTTCCGACATACTGACTTCGAGTTGGATCGAAACCCAAGGTCATGATCGACGACCACGCGCTACCGTCGGGAGACTGGCCACTACTTTCGCAAATTAGCCAGAGGCCGCCGAGTGACCGACAGGTCATTGAGCCGTGGCTAGTCGACTTGCTGCCGTCTGGCATTTGGCAGTTGTGCTCAAATCGCCAGTCGCCGATCAACTTATCGAGCCATTTGTGTTCCGATTGTGGTTTCGCAAACATGCTTCTGAAGCTCCTTGTATATCCCTTTAATTACCAGATCTACCCCATTGGTCGAACGCGGTGAGCGAAAATCGACAGGGTTGGGGTTTTTTTCTGGATGTATTGCCACGACCTGCCCACTTAGCTTATCATGCAACCTTACGGTTGCACATTGGCAGTTACAGGATTCGGATCACCATGAACAGAGTCTCAACCGATCGCATTGAAAAGCAGATTGAAATCGACGCGGGTGTAACGCGAGTTTGGCGGGCGATTACCGACTATCGCGAGTTCGGCCAGTGGTTTCGTGTCGACCTTGAAGGGCCTTTCGTGGTCGGCGAGGTTGCGCGCGGGCAGATCACCTATCCTGGCTACGAGCACGTGACGATGGAAGTGATCGTTGAAGCGATCGAGCCCGAACACAGATTCGCGTTTTGGTGGCGACCCTACGCGATTGATCCCAACATCGACTATTCGGCTGAGCCAAGAACCCTGGTCGAATTCACCCTCGAAGAAACTTTGTCTGGAACGCTGGTACGCGTGGTGGAATCTGGCTTTGATCGCATACCCGCTCATCGTCGCGATGAAGCATTCCGCATGAACGACGGCGGCTGGGCCGCGCAGGTGAAAAACATTCAGAACTATGTCCAAGCAAAACCTTAAACGTCCCAGTCAGGCGGTAACGCGACACCATGCGAGGATGTTTGCTGCGCTGGGCGACGAGACACGGCTGCAGCTCCTGGTCAAGCTCGGAACTGGCGAGCCGCAATCGATCAAGCAATTGACCGAGGGCATGCCAGTCACGCGGCAAGCTGTGACCAGGCATTTGCGCGTGCTCGAAGCAGCGAAGTTCGTCACTCAAGAAGCGCGCGGACGCGAACGTCACTTCGTCGCTCGCCCGGCCGGACTGGACGAAGCTCAGCAGGCATTAAGAGCAGTCGCTCAACAATGGCAGGCTGCGCTCCAGCGATTGAAACAATTCATCGAGGACTAATTGACTCGGCGTGTCCTCACTGAATCCTCGAATTGATTTCGCGCATGCAGCTCGCGGCGAAACGGGCTCATGCGTCCACCTGTTCGCCAGAGTACAGTGTTTGCGAATATAGCGTTTGCGAATACAGCGTTTGCGAATACAGCGTTTGCGAATACAGCGTTTGCGAATACAGCGTTTGCGAATACAGTGTGATCGCTAATCGAGCTTCGAACCGGGGCCGCTAGGCTGGCTCCGGTCCAAAGGCCTTAGAGGTTTCTCGCGCTGCACGCAAGTATTGTCTCCAAACCACGCAACAATTGTCTCCAAACCTCGACAACAGCCATAGAACGCACTGGCCGGCTGGCGCGCAATTCGCCGCGACCAAAGTGACCGAGGATCAAGGGGGGACGACAGCCATGAACACCTATCGCATACACGCGCAACTCTCTGCGGCGATTCGCGCGCATGCCTTGGTTCACGCAAAGTTGAGGTCACCCGGTTTGACGCGGCTCACTAGACTCGTCTGTCACTTCCGCGCGTTCTACACCGACCTCCGCATCCGCAAACTGGTCGAGCGTCTGCATACCAAGTAACTGACACAACTGCCAAATCAACCTACGTAAAGATTTGAGGAGTCTCTCATGCCTCTCACCTCACCACGTTTTGCTGCCAGCACGCGATTGCAACAAGCGGCACTTAATTCTCCCGCTATGCGACAAGGAGAAAAGGGAGAACCGGTAGCAATCGTTCAACGCGCCCTACTGGATTTGGGTTATCTGATGCCCATAACGACTAGGAAGACAGGCTGCCCTGATGGGATTTACGGTTGCGAGACCGCTAATACCGTCCTTCAGTTTCAGAAAAAATGCGGACTTGCGACCGATGGTGTCACGGGGAAGCAAACACTGGCAAAGTTAGATGCCTTACTCCCCACGCCTGCAACCAATAGGTTGCCATACATGGTCCCCGGCTTGCGCGTCGTGTTAGCCCAACCGAGTCCGATGGGTTGTTGGGCGACTGTTTATACGATGATGAAATCCTGGAAGGACCAAGCCAGCTATCCTATCCGCGATGCGGTAGGTGCAGTGGGGATCAAATGGCGAAACTATTACGACGCGTCATCCGCCGTGCCTCCGCAGGGCCTGCCCTCCAGCGAATTTGGGCCGTTCCTGGCAGCGGCTAGAATGAGCCACGAGCCCATGATGAATCTGACCATAGAGGGCTGGGTTGCATTGTTGCGTCGCCATGGATTGCTGTGGATCGGTGCCTCGGTAACGATCCACCCCAACACCGGTTTGCATTCTCGAATTTTGGAAGGCATGTCCGGCAACGGAACACCTACTGGCACGTTCATGAAAATGATTGATCCCGATGGAGGTCGTCAATACATCGAACCCTTCACGGTATTTCTGGCCAAATACGAATCCGGCATTCTGTCAGTGGGTGGCGAGTATTTTCAAATCCGCCATTTCTAGGGACTCGGCGGCAATTGGAAGGCCACGTTTAGGCCTGTGGTAGCCCGTCGCAGCCATACCACGGGGAAATTGCCCCGGTTAGAATCGGGGGCGTGCTAAGCGTTTTTGAGCCGTCTTCTGCCGAGCGTAAACTTCCCAGATGAACCTGAACACCGATTTCTCGCCGAGCCAGACACCGATACATCTGCCCTTAGGACCGCGCGGATCGCTGCTTCCCACATTGAAGCTGATTCGCGACCCTCGCGCGGCTCTCGAAGGTTGGGTCCGTCAGTACGGTGATCCGTGTTTGCTCAAAGCCTTAAACGGTCCAGTTGTAGTCACCGGACGGGAAGATTTGATTAGGGTGATCCATGGCCAGGACCCCAGTATTTATGCACCGTTTGCATCGACGACTATCGATCCGCTGATGGGCAGTGGGTCAATGTTAACGTTAGAGGGTGAGCCGCACCGTCGAGAACGCCGGCTGATAATGCCGATGTTCCATGGAGACAGGATGAAGGCATATGGCGAGAGCATGCAGCAGTGCGCGCTGGAGCGCTTCGAATCATGCCGAGCCCAGTCACAGATTCTGACGTTGAACATGATGACAGACATCTCGCTGGAAATTATCGTGCGGACCATTTTTGGCGGAAGCGATCCAGAGCTGGTAAAACAACTGACCCATGCGAGTCAGAAATTGGTTAAGAGTGCTTCGCCGTTGCTCTTCTTTTCGGCCAAGTCGCACTTGTCGCTATTAGGTCTCTCACCCTGGGATCGTTGGAACAGATCCAAGCACGAGCTGCAGCGTCATTTGGATCAAGTGATCGATACTCGCCAGCGAAGCTCCGATACAGGGGAGGACATCTTATCGCTGCTCATCTCAGCTACGTATGAGGATGGTCTGCCAATAACACGCGAACATATCTATTCGGAGTTGTTAACGTTTCTCTTCGCTGGCCACGAAACGACTGCCCTGACTTTAACTTGGGCAATGTACCATGTGCACCGCAATCCTGCAGCCTATGCGTCGCTTGTAAACGAACTCGATTCACTTGCGAACGATTCGCCCGCCAACCTTACATCAGCGCCCTACTTGAAGGCAACGGTGCAAGAGACGCTTCGCGTGCATCCGATCGTGACAGAGACGCTTCGCAAATTAAAAGTGCCACTTACGCTGGGCGAGTATCGACTCCCGGTCGGCGTGGCTGTGGCTCCAGCCACCGTACTGGCGCACTACGACCCCGAGACATACGCCGATCCAGAGCAGTTTCGTCCTGAGCGATTTCTGAAACGGAGCTACTCTCCGTTTCAGTACATGCCTTTCGGGGGCGGACACCGGCGATGCATTGGCGCGGCGTTTGCATCTTTTGAGATAGCGATCGTGCTCGGGTCGCTGCTCAAGCGTTTTCAGTTTGAGCTGGTGGACAGTGCGCCAGTTGTACCCAAACGAAGGAACGTAACCATTGGCCCCTCGACGGCCGTGCCGCTGCGCTTCGTCGGATGTCGTTAACTGGACTATCGATTTGGTGGGTCGACGCGGTGCAACAGAGCCTCGTGCGTAGGGCGAATTGGCCGGTGCAACTGCGGTCCTTACCGTAAATGCCATTTACCAAACAATAGCGTTAAGCCATTACGCCGATGGTCCGCTCCCTCACTACTCGTCGTACTAGGCCTCTAATTGCATCTGAATCCCGCCGACGAAGCTAGCTGTGAGGTTGTAAATCGCCGCCCCTATCAGGCCACAGATAAGACCTAATAGACCATAAAATATCGGCAACCCGACTAAAGCGAACAGCCCTCCAACGATGCCTGTGACTGCCACGGCATCATCTCCGCCACCAATGCTGACTCCCATGACTGTTGCTATAAAAAAAATTCCACCGACGATGAGGCCCAAGAATGCATACAGTGCACCCGCCATCATTCCCGCTGAGGCCGCATCGATTCGTCTGATTCGGACCAATCGCTTACCAACTACTGGGCTTGCTGAAGGAGCGCTTTG
>JBEBXX010000056.1:0-8270 GCA_040391435.1 Aureliella helgolandensis
GGCATTCGTTGGCGATCGACAAAGACCGTCGACCCGCCGGCGATGCGCTTGGCAACTCCCAAGAAAATGGTCATCGTCCCCAGCGTCACAATAAAAGGCGGAATATTCAGCAGGCCGATCAGTAGCCCATTGGACAATCCGCACAGCGCGACGGCGAGCAGCGCGCCGCTCACCGCCGCAGTGACCGAGTAGTCTTCGCTGAGCATGGTGGCTAGCACGGTGGCGCACAGCATCGAAGCCGTTCCAGCGGAAAGGTCGATACCGCCGGAGATGATGATGAGGGTCATTCCCAAAGCGGCCACGGCTACCGGAGCGGCTTGTACAAGCACAACTCGGAAATTCCGCATCTCGCTGAAGCGACCCTGGCCCCAGACTTGGTCGGCAAGGGCAAAGCCTAGCGTTACGACCAGCAGAGCGAGTAGCGGTTCGAGTGTGCGCAGAGCTTGCCAGAGTCGCTGTGGCGAGCTGCTGCGTGCTGTCAAAGATTCCACCATAGATTGGGTTCTTTAAATTCTAAATGCTCAGGCGCTGTACGCCGCGCTCAGCCGCTTCACAAGTCTCTTGCGCGCTGATAGCAATTTTCAATATGTCCTGTTCCGACCATTCTGAGATGGGCCGCACTTCCAACAATCGTCCGCGCGACATGACGCCGATGGTATCGCACACGGCCATCAATTCAGGCAGATAGGAGCTGACGAAGACGATCGATCGACCGGCGGCTGCCAACTGGCCGATCAAGCGATAGATCTCCGCCTTGGTGCCCACGTCGATGCCGCGCGTAGGTTCATCCAGCAATAGGATCTCAGCCTGTTGATGCAGCACGCGCGCGATGGCTACCTTCTGCTGATTGCCGCCGGACAAGTGGTTGACCGATTGTTCGGCATCGCGAGCTTTGACCTGCAGTCGCTCCATCCAGCTTAACGCCGCAGATCGGCGGCGATTTAGTTGCAGTAGTCCGCAGCGAGTGTAATTGTGCAAGCTGCTCAACGTCAGGTTGTCCGCAATCGACATGGTCTGCGCCAGTCCCTCTCCCTTGCGGTCCTCCGATACAAAACCGAGACCTGCTCGCATGCGGGCGGCGGGATTGTGGGCGGTCGAGCGGTGGTTGACCAGGATCCGGCCGCTGCGTGCAGCATCGATGCCAAATAGCTGCCGCAGCGTTTCCGTTCGCCCTGCGCCGACCAGTCCGAACAGTCCGAAGATTTCACCACGATGCACTTCAAAGCTCACCTGTCGGGGCAGGGGAGCACCGCTGAGTTGTTCGATTTGCAGTAGGGATTCGCCCAAGTCGTGGGGTACTTCTGGAAAGAGCGTATCGACGGTGCGTCCGACCATCAGCCTCACGATGGCTTCATCGGTGGTATCGGTCAACGTGCCGGCTCCGGCGGGCTGGCCATCGCGCAGCACCACGTAGCGATTGGCAACTGCGCGAATCTCCTCTAGAAAGTGGCTGATGTAGATGATGGCGATACCCTGCTGCTGCAGGCGGCGGATGATGGCAAACAGTCGCGCGACATCTTGTGTAGGTAGCGAGCTGGTCGGTTCGTCGAAGATGACCACTTTGGCTTGAGACACCAGGGCGCGCGCAATTTCCACCAATTGTTGAGCGCCGATTGGCAGGCTGCCCACTAGCCGCTGTGGCGTGAGAGCCGGATGCTGCAGCAACTCGAGAGCTTGCCGCACGCGCACGCGCTGCCGCCGCCGCGAGACAAAGCCGACTCGTCGCTCCTCGATGCCCAGCATGATATTGTCTTCGACGGAGAGCTCCGGAGCTAGGTTCAGTTCTTGGTAGACGATGGCCACGCCCGCCTGCCGCGCATCGTGCGGTCTTCTAGGCTGATAAGCTTGCCCGTGCAGTAGCATCGTCCCGGCGTCCGGGGCGTGGGCACCGCTCAGTACCTTCATCCACGTGCTCTTGCCCGCACCGTTCTCACCGATCAGTGCGACTACCTGCCCGGCGTACGCCTCCAGTCCTACATCTTGCAGTGCCTGCGTCGCACCAAACCGCTTGCAGATGCCGTGCATCGACAGCAGCGGTGGGCTGGTCGTAGCGGGTGATCGGTCGATTGGACTGTTCAAACTTCAACTCGGTTTATTCTTGGGACTGCGATACCGATTCGGGGCGCAGCAAGCGATCGATGGGTGGCTTGTGTGCGTTTTCGGGGGTGGCGACGTACTCGCCCGTGTTGATCTTTGCATCAGGTGCTTGGCCGCGGATCTGTTGGACGACGGCCAGTACGGATTGGCGACCCATCTCAAACGGGTCTTGTAGCAAAATCCCAGACACGCTTCCGTTTTCCAGGCCGGCGATCAGTCGATCGCTCGGGTCGAAGGCAACAAACTTCACCTTGCCACTCAAGCCGGTTTGCACCAGGGCTTCGAGCACACCATTGCAGTTCGGCTCGCAGACTGCGAAGATTCCATCTACTTGATCGCGGTATTTGTTGAGCAACTGCGTGGCTTTTTCCATAGCTTCTTGAGTCGTTGTGCCGGCATACTGGTCGGCTGAGATGACTTCGATTTTTGGCTCCTTGGCCAACGCATCCAGGAAGCCTTGCTCGCGCTGTTCGGTGCTCTCGCTCCCTTCCTTGTAGCGCAGCAGAATGACTTTGCCGGAGTGCTCGAGCACCTCTGCCATGCGCTCCCCGGCCAACTGTCCACCTCGGTAATTGTCGGTGGCCACGTAGCTGACGTACTCGGGACCCTTGCCCAGTCCGCTATCGTAAATCACTACCGGAATACCCTCAGCGTTGGCCTCGGCGACGACATCGATCAGGGCTTGTGAGTGGTTGGGAGCTAGGCAGATCCCATCGACTTGGCTGGTGATAAAATTTTTCATGACCGCGATTTGGCCAGCCGTATCGGCTTCGGTCTCGGGCCCTTTCCACAAGATTTCGACTCCGCCTAGTTCCTCGGCTGCAGCCCTAGCCCCGGCCCACACCGACATCCAGAATTGATGGCTGGTTCCTTTCGGGATGACCGCGATCCGCAGTCGTGCAGCGTTTTCTGCCTGACCTTGCTCGGCGGTTGAATGGGCTGAGGGGCGGCACGCCGGCAAGCTACATAGCAGGCCGACGGCGGCTATTAGCCAAGGAGATAATGCGCGGACCGATGCTTTGGGAATCGCCATGAATTGTATCCCGCTTGGTTGATAAGATGGTCTATTCCACGAGTGCGGCTGCTGGTGGAGGGGCCGTGGAAGCGCCGTCGCCGCGTGGTAGGTTGGGCAGAACAGCCATAGATTCTAATCTTATTGTGCCGCTGCTGCTGAGATCGGATGGGATTTTTGGGGAGTGAAATCTTCTCTTCAGCGTCCGATAGCGAGGTGGGCTACTTGAGAAGTTCGCGGGCAACGTTTTTGAGCAGGCCGGCGATTTGTTTAGAGAGCCGTGCCATGCGTTCTTTGCTCAATTGGTTGTAGAAGGCCTTGAGCACGGCTGAGGCATGGCCTTGGTCCAGATGAGCGACCAACAAGGGCACCAGTTCGTCACCGACGCTGGTGTTGTCGGCACCTTCATCTCGGGTGCAGACGCAGGCGTAGCCGGAGAGGCTGCTGCCGAAAAGCTCCTGGGCGTAAGCCACCGTATCGGCCATGGCTTGCTCTTTGGGTTTCGATGGGTGGCGCCAATCGTAGGGAGGTTGCCACTCGCGAACTGGGCGCAATAGATCGATGTGCGTGAACACGCCGATGATGGGTGGCGGACGCAAGCGAGGATGCTCTTGATAGTGCTTTCTTAGCTCGCGGACCAACTCGACATCGCTGTCCCGCGCGGGAGCATTGGCAGCCATGACCAGCAGAATAATATCCGCTGCCTCGGCGGCCGCATTGGTCTCTGAGCGCTGCCGTTTGGATATGCCCGCTTCGCTATAGCCGGGTGTGTCCAGCAGTCGAATGTGGCTCTTGGAGTCCGGCAGCGAGAACTCATAGCAGTGCACGTGGCGCGTTTCTGGCAGTACGCTGGTGGTAGCCACGTCGTCTTTGAGCAGCGCATTGATCAAGCTCGATTTGCCGGCTTTGACCTGCCCCATGATAGCGATCGTGGTGCTCGTGTCGGCCAGGTCCATCAGCAGCGACACGTCGCCTCCTGCAGCGTGAAGCGCGTTGGTCACATAGCCGAAACGCTGGCGATAGGCGCGTGAGCCACCCTTCAATCGGCCACTATACATTTCGATCAAATAGTAACCGATGTGGCTCAAATACTGTTGATAAAACGAGCGGATCAATTCGTTTTGCAACTCGACCACGACTCGGCCGGTACTGCGCCACAGGGGGTAGGTCAGCAAGCGCGCCGGGTTGACGATCGTGGTCGCCAGAAAAAATGCCGACTGGCCAATATCCCAGGCTTTAGCCAATTTCGGGATTTGGCCGAGCTGTCGAACGGTAGCGATGTTGCTCCCGGGCACGTTTTCCAGCAGCCAAGCTTCCAGGTCTTCGACCGCCAAGTGGATGACCGTCAAAATCTCGACGATGGTCAGTGGCTCCCAAGCTTGCCGGCCATCGCGTGGATGGAAGTGCAGCGCCAGGCGCTGGGCGAGCTGTTGCGCGTCCTCGATGTAACGATTGGGATCGGCGATGGTGAGCTGGTTTACATCGGGGACTTGTCGTCGGAACTCCTCTAAGACCTCAATTGCCGCGACGTCCTGTGGCGTCCAGAATTCGGAGGCTTTGAGCGGCGACCAGTGCACGGCTTGATTGAGTTTGGGTGGCGGCCAGAATCTGCCCACCAGCCAGGCGGTGATCCACGCCAGTGGCAGGGCCCAGGCGAAGACGAGTAGCCAGCCAGTTTGATAGAGCGCGATGATGCTCACGCCGACGCACACGGCGATGGGCAGGGCCCACAGCAGCGCCAGCACGATGACTCGCGGTCGCAATAGTCGTCGTAGCATTTACTTGGCCCGCCAAAGTTCGTTGCCGCGTTTCAATTGCTCGGCGAAGACCTTCCTGAGGGTCGCAGCGCTCGGCACGTGGCCTCCGCGGCGAGTGGCAAAATACCAAGCCCAAGTCATTCCCAACGCAGAGGTAAAGGCAAACGACGCGGCCGCTCCACCGGCCATGCCCACGATCGGAATGAATTTCAAAAACTCTCGGACGGCCAACTGCAACGCAATCCGCGAACCGGCTGCGCTGCTGAGCATCGTCCAATCGGCGGCGGTGATCTCCTGCTTGTAGATTTTGGAAATCCTAACAGCCATGTGAGCTTGTATGCCTAGCACGGCTGGGATATCGACCCATGGCAATGGCACTGCCCCGGCCGATGCCGCCAATGCGCTCGAGGCCAGCACTTGCCAACGCACCCGGCGTTGTCTGCGAGTCAACGGCCCATCGGGCTCGTTGAGCGTTAGGAGCGATTGACGATAGGCCTGCGGCAGATACTCCAGGATGGTCTGCTTTAGCCGCTGGCCTCCAAAGTTTGGATCTGCAAAGCCATCCTCGGGCAGAGTTAGGTCGATGGGCACCAGCACATCGTACAGCCCCTCGAATTGCTCCGCTTTTTCATCGATTCATGTTTGCACGGAAGTTGGCACCGGGCGTCTGCTCTGGCCACTTGCTGCCTGATCGGTCTGCGTCTGTAGCTCGCGTTGCTGATGGTCGCGTTGCTGTAGCTCGCGTTGCTGATGGTCGCGTTGCTGATGGTCGCGTTGCTGATTGTCGGAGGGGCCGGCACTCGCTCTGTCCACTTGGCTGGCGGCTAGGTGGTCCGTGTCGAACACATCCTCACCGGCTGAGATATCGATGGCCCCTGGAGCTTGATGCAGGCAGGACAGGACCAGCAATACAGGCCGCTGAGGTTGTTCCTTGCGGATGCGTCGTAGGGGATCCAGCAGGCAGTCCAACGCGTGGTCGGTAAGGCGAACCGTGACGATCATAAGTTCGGAAGCGCTACTGAAACGCTCGATGTCCTCATCTGGCCGATAGCGTGCCTCGCCCAGTCCGCGTGTGTCCACAAAAGTCAAAAGTGGGTCGCGTGAGTCGGGGAAATCATAGCGCCGCGAAGTGCGGGTCTCGGGCCGGAAACCTTCGCCGATGGTCGCCGCTTCTGCCCCGGTCAAATAGCGCACGATCGAGCTTTTTCCACTACCAGTCTTTCCGAACATCCAGATCGTGGGCACTGGTGTCTTCTCGCGCAACAATTGAATCTCGGATTCCAACTGTGCTTCGAGATGTTTGTCGCTGGACACCCGTGTCGGATGCCAAATCTTCCACCAAGATGCCATAAGTGCCTAAATTCAACGTGGATAACGTGGGTGAAACTGCGCTGCAACACCACGATTATAGGCGTGCTCGATCAGCAGATGAGTAAGGCCACTTAAACACACTGCGAATTCGTCGCAAAACTATTGCTTTTTATTCTTCTGATCGGATTGCCCCAAGCCTTTACGGCCGTATTTAACGGCGACATATTCCTGCCAGCCTCGCTCGACAGACTGCGGAGGACGCTTGAGATCGCAGGTACCAAATGCCAGGACCTGTTCTCGCTGCAGATCGATGGTCCACGCTTTGGACTTGCCGCTGGCCGCGAAGGCGGCCAACGGGATGGCTCGCAACTGGGAGTCGCTCGATTGGAGCACGCAGTAGACGATCGCTCCCGTACTATCGTTGATGCCCACGTCCACGATCTTGCCCAACGACTCACCCGACTTGTCCTGCACAGCCTGACCTATGAGCTTCGAGAGGCTGGTCAATTGGTACTTCTCGGTATCGAACTTCTCTGCCGATTGACTTTCGGCAAGGTCGTCCAGCCAGTAGATGTCTCGCTTGGCCGAGGTATACACTTGGTCGGCAAAAGCTCGATCGATTCCCTCAGTTGGCATGCGCGAGAGCTGCTTCCAAAAATCCGCATCGAGGGGCTCGTCCGGCAGAGAGCTGTCCCAAGGCAGCACAGCCTCAAACGACTCGGTCTTGTCTGGGACCGGGCAAGTGACTGCCAGCAAGGCGGCATGTGCGGTCTCCAGGTCCAGCAGCAGCTCATGGCAGGTCACTCCATGCTCAGAGGCGCGCTGCAACACTTGGCTAGCCAATACTACCTTTTCTCCAGCGTCGGGCTGTGCAGACTGCGTAGCTTTGCCGTCTTGAGCGATCGCACTTGCCACTGGACTACAAGCCATGGCAACCAACACACCATATAAAATTATTCGCATGATATTTACTCGCTTTATGGAAACTAGACCGACTTTGTAGAAACTAGGCGGAAAGGGGTGGGCCAAACCTACCGCAGCGATTCGTGTGCCAGCCCGGTAAATGGAAGCGAATGCCGAGGCACCTTAGGCTCGCTAAAGATGGTCGATCGGTTTTTGACCACTTTGGTCGTTCGGCGATCGATCCGCCGATCCGACTAGCGATCGCTGGCAGGCAGATATACGCGTCAAATATACGCGTCAGATATACGCGCCAGGTAGACGCGTCCCACCTGCGCGTCAGATATACTCGGGGCTCATCCCACCGCATCGCAACGATTTACAGAGTCTAACTAGAATGCATACCTTGCCGGCCGTACTCGGATTGGACTTTGGGACGGAAGCGGTGCGTGCACTGTTTGTGGATTTAAGCGGTCGGGAGCTGGCCTCGGCGGCGGTGCCTTATGCCCACCGGCAGATTACCCATCAATTGCCCGGCACGCAGCGGAAACTGCCACCCACGTTCGCACTGCAGCATCCGGCCGACTGGCTCGAGTCGGCCACGCAGGCTGTGATCGCAGCTCGTCAGCGCGCACAGCTTTCTGCCGAAGCGGTAATTGGGATCGGCGTCGACTTTACCAGTTGCACAGTGCTGCCCACTACAAGCGATGGCACGCCGCTGTGTGTACTTGAAGCATTTGCCCACGAGCCGATGGCCTGGGCCAAGCTCTGGAAGCACCATGGCGCTCAATCGCAAGCAGCTCGGCTCAGTCGAATTTCCCATGCGCGGCACGAGCCGTTCCTGGGCCGCTACGGCGGCGCGATTAGTCTGGAATGGCTATTTCCTAAATTGCTAGAAACGCTCGAATGCGCGCCGCAAGTTTATCATGCAGCCGATCTGTTCCTGGAGGCAGGCGACTGGGTCGTGTGGCAGCTTGTGGGCATTCCGCCGGTCGTTCCGCGTTCCACTTGCCAAGCTGGCTACAAGGCGCTGTGGAGCGCCGCGGATGGCTATCCCAGCCACGATTTCTTCGCCGCCGTGAACCCTGGCTTGAGCGATGTGGTGGCGCACAAATTGTCGGGCATTCTCTTGGCACCCGGCACGGCCGCTGGCGGACTGGGGGGCACGCGTCCCGGACAGTACCTGGGGCAGC
>JBEBXX010000057.1:0-8198 GCA_040391435.1 Aureliella helgolandensis
GCGGCTGGCCAGGATCGTCCGTCCCTCGTATTCATAATCTTTCAACTGTTCGAGCAAGCCCTCTTGGATGAGCCACTTGGGATCGCGTTCGTTGGGGGCCATGCGGCACCACAGCTCGGGGACCAACAAGCTAATATCGTGCCCCACTTCGACTTCGCTGCCGACAAAGCCGGCCGCGGTGGAGAAGCCGCCGAGATCCGTCAGGATCATGCTGACCAGCGTGGCGTTCAGATCGTGGATTGGCAGCAGCGCATTGAACGGCCCCTTGGTCAGCGCACCCTCGCTGCCCGCACCGGTGGTCGACGGACTCTTGCCGGTCAACGAGCAGATGTAATCCATGAACAGCTCGGGGAGCTCTTGGTAGTGGATCGGATTGTAGACCGCCAACGAGCGTATGCCAGCCTCTTTGTCGGGCGGGTTATTGCGCCGCCCCGAGAGCACAGCCGCGACGGGCAGGTGCACCGCTTCATCGCTGGCCAGACCGCGGTACAGCCGCACGCTGCGGCCGGCGATATAGGTCTCAGCCGGGCTGTCTAGATCGGGACGATCCTGCAAGTAGCGTGGGTTCTTTGACGGCTTGCCGTCCACCAAACGCGGATGCGCCGAGCTGACAACGTACTGGGAATCCGACTGCAAGAAATCCAGTAGCATGTCCTGCATCGGTTCGCTGAAGGTATCGAAATTCAATACGTCCTCGACGATCGCCTGGGCTGTCGGCCGATCGAGCGGTTCAAAGTTGCAGAAGAAATTTCCGTGGCTGGCGATGTCGGATTCTGTCTGCTTGTCCAGCCCGCGGTGCACGGCATCATCCGGGCGCTGGAACAATCGGTATTCGCAATTGGCCACAAATTTATAGCTGTCCGACGAATCGAAGTCGCCTTGCAAGAAACGCCCAGGGACGACTACGGAGGCGGTAATATCGTCTTCCAGTTGCACTTTGTAGGCGGCGGCGAAATCCTGGCGCAGCTTGTATGTCTGCCAACGCCGCTGGTTGTCCAGACCGACTCGCAAGTACATTCCCACCAGCTTGCGATTGTGATATTTCAGTTCGTGTCCCGGCTCGCCGTTGACGACATCCACACTGAAGTGCGAACGCCAGTCGCCGTTCCATTCCGGTTTGCAGAAGCGCTTGATGATAAATGCCATAGCATACAACGAACCTGGGATGGTCTTTAGCCAAGCCCTATATTCGTCGGTGTAGTCGCGCGACGGGGTGAGCAGCTTGATCACGCTGCCCAAGCTGCGTTTAGGATCCAGCAGGGGGCGGCTGGCGCGCGTCGAGTAATCGGGTTTCTCGGGCGAGTCCTCTCGCCAACGAGTGGAATAGTCCTTCGAGAAGAGCTCGTCGAGTTTATCA
The DNA here is from genome assembly GCA_040391435.1 of Aureliella helgolandensis. GTDB lineage: Bacteria > Planctomycetota > Planctomycetia > Pirellulales > Pirellulaceae > Aureliella > Aureliella helgolandensis_A. Next base: position 1,358 of record JBEBXX010000057.1, read on the forward strand.
AAATCGCTGGCCAGATCGCTGACGAAGATGGGGCCACTGAGCATATAGTCGCGCAGCGATTTGCTGATTTCACTCTTGCCTCCGCCGCTAACGGTGCACGGTTTGTGGCACACGATGCCATCCCCACTGCTGCCCACCAATCGCCACGAGGGAGCCGACGGATGCTTCTCCATGCGCAGGCGATATCCGCTAGGGGCCATGTAGACTTTGCTAGGTTCCAGCGGAATGCTCTGCGAAACGCCGTCGTACTCCCAATAGATCTTTTGGTCGTAGAGCGTGGCTTTGGCGTGTTCGGGAATGTAGATCAACTTGCTGCAGTAGCGGTCGACCGCGTAGCCTTCAGGATGCACGTCGACAAAGTCGGCATAGTCGCGAATGACATCTGCAAACGTGCGGCCGTTGTAGCGCTGGCTATTGACTTGGAATTCATCCCCCAGCGACCAACTGGGGAAGGCCAGCGCACCGCCAGCGTGCTCCTCTTCCACGTTGCCCATCAGATTGGCTGCGTAGCTGATCTGTGTCTTGACCTCCTTCTTGCAGTAACCGAAATAATTGTCTGCAATGAGCGTGACGATCACACCATCGGCGGTGCGGCAGGTAGCCTTGAAGGCGGTGCCGTCGTTGTACTTCTCATCCTCGCTGCGATAGCACATGGCGTCGCGGCGCTGCCGCTCGGTGGCATCGTTCCAGTGAGGCAGGCCAAGCTCGCGCTTGGTCAAGTGGCATAGGTGCGGAGCCAGGATCACGCAGCCAGTATGGCCCGACCAGTGCAGCACATCTAATCCCGCATCGTTCTCCGGCAGCAGAGGGTCACCCGCGTTGCCAAAGATCGACTCGACAAAATCTAGATTGCTGACCAGACCTCCGGGAGCGAAGAAGCGGATCTCCATGGTTTTATGGCGGCAGAAATTGGCCACCGCCGGGCAGACCAGCGGCCGCACCAACAGCGACACGAAGGCTTGACGCGACCCTTCACTGCCAGCTACGGGATCACCGGACAGGTAGGGCAACTGGAGCGATTCGGCCGGGGGACGGCAGGCGTGCTGAAAGAGTCGGGCAAAAACCGATTTGGGAATGGCACGCTTGTCGCCCGGAATGGGCAGACCACCTTCGCACACATGAAAGGTACCCTGGGTCGTGCGGCGATCGGCCCGCGGATTGTGGATCACTCCATTGTGAACTCGGTAGCTGGTCAGCAGCTCGCTCTCAAAGCTGTCGCCATCAGCGGGCAGGCTCAATAAGCGCCCCAGGCCGTGGCGATCCAGACACAGCGTAGGGTGGGGCAGCGTCAGCGGTGCATCGATCGGCGCGTCGCCAAAGTGGCTCTGCAAAAAGTTCTCAATGCGATGGTCGATGGCTGGTCGATGCCCCGATAGCAAGCGGTTCTTTTCGCGCATGCTCGACAGTAGCGTCCGTCGCCAGAGCGATTCATCATCGGGCTGCTCGGGGACGGCCAGTCCAGCCACCGCCAATTGCATATGCAGATAGTCGCGCAGTTGGACTTGTAGGTCGCCCGTTTTTCCGTCCTGCTGCCAACCCAGTGCGACCTGCGGATCTTCGACTAACCAATCGCTTCCCAATTCTTTCCATGTGATCGTCACGTGCAGCTCCAACTTTCGTTTACAATGGCCTGAAGGAATTTTCGATTATACGGGCCGTCGTCGTTCCGCCCTAGCAGGCTGCCTGCGTCGAGTCGAAAATGACCGCCATCCATCACTCACCGGGATGCGTCTGCCCCGACATTCCGAGGCGGTCGGCAGCGGCTTATCTCACAGGTCGATCTCGGCGTGTGCCACCGGGAAAGTGCAAAGTTCGCGTCTGCGCTGACAAGGCAACTTGCATAACGAGCAATGTTCTCTCATAGTAGACAGCCTCCAACGTTTTTAGCCCCTCCGTCCCTCCGCCCTCCAGCAACTGGAAAAGGTATCGATGATAACGAAGCAACTTTTCAATTCCGCGTCCCTGCTTATGCTCGCAGTCGCAGCCGCGCTGGCTCCAGCCCGGGCCATCGCCGACGACAGCTCAGCGGGGAATTTCCGCACTCCCGCGGGCTTCACGGTGGATCTGGTCTATAAGGTCCCCAGCGCCGATCAAGGATCATGGGTCGCCTTGTGCGTCGATCCGAAGGGTCGCATCTTGGCCAGCGATCAGTACGGCAAGCTGTATCGGTTGACCATGGCTGAAGGCCAGGAGCCGAAAGTTGAACAGCTAAACGTGAATATCGGCATGGCCCAGGGAATGCTATGCGCCTTTGGTAGCTTGTACATCAATATCAACGCCAACAAGAAACAACTCGAGGGGACCGATGCTCAGGGTCCGGGGGTCTATCGACTGACCGACACCACCGGCGATGACCAGTATGACAAGATCGAGTATCTGCTGCCGATGAGCGACCAAGCCGGCGAGCACGGACCACACGCTTTGATCCTGTCTCCCGACGGCAAGAAGATCTATCTGTGTAGCGGCAATCAAACCGACGTTCCCGAAGCGGCTACCGGCGGGCCTGTGCCACGCCACTGGGGTGAAGATCATCTGCTGGGGCGGATGCCTGACGGACGCGGTTTTATGGCCGATCGACTAGCTCCCGGCGGCTGGATTTGTCGCATGGATCCCGATGGTAAAAACGTGGAGCTGATCGCCAATGGCTTTCGCAATGAATACGACATCGCCTTCAATCCCGCCGGTGAACTATTCACCTACGATGCGGATATGGAATGGGACATCGGTACTCCCTGGTACCGTCCCACGCGAATTAACCATGTGATCAGCGGCGCTGAATTCGGCTGGCGCAACGGTACCGGCAAGTGGCCCGACTACTATCCGGACAGCTTCGGCGCGGTGGTAAATATTGGTCCCGGTTCACCCACGGGGATCGTCTTTGGCACTGGAGCTAAGTTCCCCGCCAAATTCCAAGAGGCGCTGTTCATTTGCGATTGGAGCTATGGAGTCATCTACGCTGTTCACATGCAGCCCGATGGTTCGAGCTACACAGGTGAATTCGAATCGTTCGTCTCGGCCGCGCCCATGGCCGCTACCGATCTAGTGATCCATCCGGATGGAAACATGTATTTTGCCGTGGGTGGACGACGCACCGCCTCGGCCTTGTATCGCGTGCGCTACACGGGCGATGAATCGACCCAGCCCAAGCTGTCCAACGACGAAGATAGCCAGACGATGGCGGCGCGAGTCCTGCGCCACAAGCTCGAAGATTTTCACGGACGCGCCGATGCAGCAGCCATCAAACCGGCCATCGCCAACATAGGGCACAGCGATCGCGCCATTCGCTACGCGGCCCGCATAGCTCTGGAGTGGCAACCGGTCGAACAATGGCGAAAAGCGGCACTGGAGCTGAAGGAGCCGCGCGCTATTATCAACGCTGCGGTGGGTTTGGCGCGCTGTGACGCCAAGGCCGACCAAGACGCTTTGATGGACAAGCTCACCAGCCTCGACTTCAGCAGCCTGCCTCAGACGACACAGTTGGAGTTGCTGCGAGCTTATGAGCTGGTATGGCTGCGATTGGCAGAGCCCGACGCTCAACAGCGGACCGCGGTGCTCAAGCAGATCGACGCGCAGTTCCCCAGTCGTGGCGGATTGCTCAATCGCGAACTGGCCGTGGTGCTGTGCCATCTGAACGCACCGAACATCGTCGAACGCTGTGTAAATCAACTGCGATTGGCTAGCGCGCAGGAAGACCAAATTCACTACGCATTCTGTCTGCGCGGCGTCGAGGAGGGGTGGACGGACGAGCTGCGCAAGGGCTACTTCCAGTGGTTCTTTGATGTGGCTTCGGCTCGAGGTGGCGCTTCCTTCGGCGGCTTCCTGTCCAACATCCGCGACGTGGCTCTGTCGAAATTGTCCGATGCCGACAAGCAGAAGTTGGGCGAGCTGACTGGCGATATGCCAGCTCCGGTCGACCCGCTGGCTGACTTCGCGCCTCGACCGCTGGTTCAAGAGTGGACTATGGAAACTCTGCAGCCCGAGCTGGCCAAGATAACCGCTGCTCCGGACTTTGAACGTGGGCGCGTGCTGACCGCCGTAGCTCAGTGTTTCAAGTGCCATCGCTTCGCCGGCCAGGGTGGTATCCAGGGACCTGACCTGACCGGTACCAGCCGGCGTTTCACCGACGCCGATATGCTGATTGCCATTTTGCAACCGAACAAAGAGATCAGCGATCAGTATCAAGCCACGCAGTTCTTGACCGAGAATGGTGCGATTACAGGACGCGTGGCCAACTTAAACGGTGACACCTTAAATATCGTCACCAACATGCTCGCTCCCGGCGACTTTACAAATGTCAAAGTCGACGACATTTTGGAGCAGCGGCCTTCGCCCGTATCGATGATGCCCGGTGGGCTGCTCGATACCTTCACTCCTGAGGAGATTGCCGATCTACTGGCCTACCTGCGCAGCGGCGGCAATGCCGAGCACGAGGTCTACCGAAACTAGTTGCAGTTACTAACCTGCGCGAATACTAGCCTGCGCGAAAGCTGAGCCCAATGCGTATGCGTCCGTCTGTTTTTCATATGCGTTGGGCATTTGCTGCCAGCCTAGGTGTGGTGCTTGCAGGCTGGTCACCGAGGCCGCACTACTTGCGGAAGACCATCACGTGAAGCTGGTAGCCAATCACTACAGCGGCATCATGTTCCTACCCATGAGATCAGCCAGCAGATGAGCCAGCGCATGCGCGAGTGACTGCAATTAGCGACTGCTAGCGCGCATGCCCAAATGAAAGCCGCCAAAAAGAAAAAAATTTTTGGCGGTAAGCGACGCGGTTGGGCGGCGATGTCGCCCTAAACTCGAAACAACAGGCCCGGCCAGCGCCTACCCAGAAAACCCTCTAAGACATTTACTAGCACGGACTGGGGGGGACTGTCCGCTTCGGCTAAATTGAGCATGCGACGGACAATGCGGTTTCGCGCAGTTCGCGAATTTTTGGTGCGTGGCAGCCCGGCGACTTGAGCCATGCTACTTGCGCACCAACGTGCATTGACCACATCTTTTCCCATCTCACGTGTGGAGTAGATTTCAGTGAATGCATTTCAAGTTTTCGCCTGTCGACGTTTTACCCCTTTGTGGCTGTGGTGTGCGCTAGCCGCTGGGCCGGCGGCCTGCACCGCGCAGGAGATTGAGTCGGCTCAGCCGCCAGCTGTTCCGGCTTTTCAGAACGATACCTTTCTGGCTGGCGCCGAATCATCGGCGCACAACGCATGGATGTTGGTCTGCTGTGCGCTGGTGCTGTTCATGACGGCTCCGGGTTTAGCGCTGTTCTACGGCGGCTTGGTGCGCAAGAAGAATGTGCTGAGTGTACTCATGCAGTGCATATTCTTGATGGGTTTGATGACCGTTCTGTGGGCTCTCTACGGTTACTCGCTGGCATTTGGAACCGGTACTCCCTACCTGGGCGACGCCAGCTATCTACTGATGAACGATGTTGAACGCAGTTGGAATGGGGTGGCTGGTGAACCGCAGACACCGATGTTCAGCGCCAGCCTGCCGCGGCTGACCCATATGCTTTTTCAAGGCATGTTTTTCATCATTACTCCCGCGCTGATCTGCGGCGCGTTCGCCGAGAGGATGAAGTTCAGCGCAATGGTAGTGTTTTCAATCCTGTGGGGCACTCTGGTGTATTGCCCATTGGCTCACTGGGTTTGGGGAGGCGGCATTCTGGCATTCGGTCAGCCGCACGCGTGGGGTGGTGGCGCGCTGGACTTTGCGGGCGGAACTGTCGTGCATATCAGCTCGGGAGTCGCGGCGTTGGTAGCGGCGCTGGTGATCGGACCCCGCATAGGACATCTCCGCGAACCCATGCCACCGCACAATTTGACCTACACGGCTCTGGGGGCTGCCATGTTGTGGGTGGGCTGGTTTGGCTTCAATGCCGGCAGCGAATTGGCCATCGATGGCGTCACTTCCAGCGCCTTTGCGGCGACTCACTTTGCTGCGGCCGCTGGGGCTCTAGCCTGGGCTGGCGTGGAATGGTTGCAGCGCGGCAAGCCGACTCTGTTGGGAGCCAGCTCAGGAGCGGTGGCGGGCCTGGTTTGTATTACACCTGCGGCCGGACACGTCGGATTGATGAGCGCCTTGATGATGGGCGTGGCCGGAGGCATTGTCTGCCAGTTTTCGTGCTCAACTCTAAAGAACAAATTGGGCTACGACGACTCGCTTGACGCCTTTGGCATTCACGGCATTGGCGGAACGTTGGGGGCTCTGCTGACGGGGGTGTTTGCCAGTCGGGCGGTGTGGGATATCTCCAGCGGGCAACCACTGGGAATGATCGAAGGCAATTACACCACGATCATTGGGCAACTCATCGCCACAGCAGTCACCTGGGTATTCGCTGGGGTGGTCAGCTTTGTGTTGTTGAAGCTGATCGATGCCACGCTAGGCCTACGCGTACCCGCGATTGCTGAGCGACAGGGTTTGGATATCACTCAGCACGGCGAAGAGGGATATATCTTTTTATAGCCTTCACACAGCGATCTCGGTTTACAAATCGTTATCGCGAAGCTGCTGTAATTTGCTAGTGAGTTTGGCTTGTAGCCTAGTGACGTCCTGGGCGTGTTCGGGTGAGGCGGCTAAGTTGGTGAACTGTTCTGGATCGTTGGCCATATCGAACAGTTCGCGCCCCCCGGATGCGTCCTCGCCGTATTGCACGTAGGCCCACTGAGCTTCGCGAATGAGAAAGCCTGCGCTCGACGGTGCGACGCTAAAAGCCGCATCGCGGACCTGGAAGGTTGGATCGTCGAGCATTTGGGAAATGTCCATGCCCTGGAGTCGAGTTGGCACCTCCAGCCCGCATAGGCTGGCTAGGGTCGGATATAGATCCAACAGCTCGACCAGG
>JBEBXX010000058.1:0-8160 GCA_040391435.1 Aureliella helgolandensis
GGCGGCTTACGCGTCCGGCAAGGATGTGCCGCCCGCTGGGCTACAGAACAGTAGCAGGTAGCGATGGAGTGTTGCGAATAGCGACCAGCCTGCTAGATGTGCCTGCAGAACTCATTGCGAAGCTCTACCAGATGAGATTGCTAAGCTCTATCAGATGAGATGGAGCATCGCGCTGTTTTTCAGAATGTTTAAGCAGCTAGTGGTCCGCCGCCAGATGGCTGATTGGCAGGCGCGACTGGTCATATTGATGCGGCAGTCTAATCTGCAGTGGCGCGAAGAGTTGCTGGACTTCGAAGGTCGCTGGAGAACTCGCGGACAACGGCTAGCCAACTGGGATAGACCGTATCACGGTAGACGGAGTCTGGCGGCAGATTGGCCATCAGCCGGCGATGGGCTTCGGCCAGATTGTGATAAGGCAGTCGGGGGAACAAGTGGTGCAGTGCATGGTAGCGCGTCCCCAGCGGGCACAGAAATTCGGTCAACACAGGGGTGCCCGTAATGACGGTCGAATCCAGTACTTGCGCTTCATGGCTCATCCTCTGCCCCCCTCCCATGTAGCGATGCGCCGACAGCGTGCGTACGTAATTGAGACTCAGGATAGTAATGGCCAAAAAATAGAGTTGCGGCAATCGCGTCCAATGCGACGAGCCGAGGAATACCAGGACGAAAATTAGCGCGGCGCGTACAAAACAGGCCAAGTCCATCAACGCCCAAATCCGTCGCGGAGCATCGGCGGGTATGCTGCGCCGGTAGTGAAAGTCGATAACCAAGGACGAAGCATGCCGCAGCGTCCACTCGCGAACGCGTGGATGAACAAAGGTCAGCGGCGTCAACAAAAATCTGAGCACGATGGCCAGCGGCTGCACAAATACCTGCAGAAAGTAGGCTATCAGACTACGCCAGCCTCCAGAGCCCAACGGCAGATATTCACCATCCTGGTCGGTTCCGTAGTGGTGCGAGGTGTGATGGTCGTGATGCGATTGATAAAAGTAGGAGGGAGTCAACAGCGGAATGCCCGCTAACAGATCCCAAGCTATGCGGAACGATCGCATCTCATGGCTTTTGAAATGGGCGATCTCATGCGTGAACGAGCCCAAGCGGTACAGCGCGATCACGGCTACGACGAACCCGCCCCAAGCGACCGGAGAACTGATGGGGAGCGTCAAATAGAAGTGCGCTCCAGTGTATCCCAACACCAAGCTTAGGAGAAAGTCGCTCCAGTACCGGGTAGGAGAGTGTTCAAACAGATCGCTAATCAGAGGGCGGGCCTGCGCCAGCAGCTGTGGTCGTGAGTGCGCGGGCTGCGAGCGTTGTGTCCGAAATTGGTCAGGACGCTGTTGGTCGCGATACGCGGGGTCACGGCGAGAGTGTTGCGGCTGCAGTGCGCGGCGGGTGTCAGATTTGAGAGTGAAATTCATGGTAGCGCCTTTCTTGGGTCCGCGCCCTGGTTTCAAGAGGAAACGTGCTCTACACACTCGGTCCCCTGGAGCTGCAGCAAAGACGTCGGCTGGAGGTCGCGCGAGTGGGTCAACCTTGGTTCATACCCGCCGTGCCGCTGGCAGTAAAACCTTGGGAAGAAAATGAGGCGACGCCTAGTCGTGGAAGTCTCGCGTGCAGACTACCTAGAGGACAGAGTGACGGTCGTGGGATTCCAGCCAGGGCTTTAAGAACCCTGCACTCTGAAACGCTCAATTCAGCCTATTGTAACTAGAGAGCCGGGGGGGCGTCCACGTTTTCTGTTCAGCTTGGCGAAACTGGGTACAATTCACCGGCCAGCGACGGGAACAAGCTTCGCAGCCCGGTCGCTAACTTTTACGTGGCTGACTTTATGTGGCTGAGGTATGGGCCATGTTCAATCAGGCGGCACGAGCTGCGGGTAGGCCTTGAGGAGCTTACAGATGATGGAAGAAACCAGGCTTGGCGATGATTCCCCGGCGGTGCTGCCGATGCCGAGCCAGGGGAGGCTGGCAGGAATTGACTTTGGCACCGTGCGGATCGGTTTGTCGCTGTGCGATCCCAGCCAGACGTGGGTGACGCCGCTGGCCACGTATGCGCGCCGCGGCGATCGCCACGATCTCCATTACTTCCGGCAATTGGTCGCCCAGGAACAACTCGTCGGCTGGGTTATCGGTCTGCCGATCCACTGCAGCGGAGATGAGAGCCAAAAATCTGCCGAAGCCCGGCGCTTCGCGGCCTGGCTGGGCCAACGGACCGGCCTACCTGTGGCTCTCTTTGACGAGCGCTTCACCACCGCCGAGGCGCGTCAGTTGCTCAACCAGACTCAGCTTAGCCCCCAAAAGAAGCGTCAGCGACTTGACGGTCTGGCAGCTCATCTGATTCTGACCCATTTTCTTGATGCACGGAGCCGTTCCTCTGGCGGCAATGCCAGCTTAGATGATACAGTGGAACGTCCCAACTAGCCCCCCAAACGGCTGCAAAGTACTCGCGCTCGGCGTTTATTTGCCCTTTTTTCGTTCCAGATCGCTTTTGCGACCGGAACTTTGAGAGAGAGGCTGCCATCCCAACCGTATCGGCCAGCCCTACTTCGTAGAAGCCACAGTTAGTTAATGGATGGCCAGTGTTCAGGAGTCGAAGGCATGCCACTCGATGGCAAACAACTTGACGAACTTCTCAGCGGTTTTATCGACGGCGAGCTCACACACGAGGAGCGAGAGCAGGTCGAGACAGCGGCTCGGACCGACGTGCGCATAGCCCAGCAGGTGGAAGTCTTGCGCCGGCACTCCAGTCGGGTGCGACAAGCTGGCCAGCAACAACTCGCTCAAGCGGCCGTGCGGCAGCGCAGCGCAGCGGACACCACCGGGTACACCGCAGAATCCAGCACAGCGGCCAGCGGGCGGTCAACATTTGCGCAGGCGATCATTGCTGAAGCGCAGCGCCGCGGAAGAGAGCTGCAACTGCCAGCCACACACCATGTGCGACTGGGCGCTGGGAATGTGGGCGCTGAGAATAATAATTTGAGCGCTGAGAATACAGTGCAGCGGCACGCGGCGGCGGATGCTTCTAACCAGCGCAGCAGTTCCCAGCGAACTACCACCAGTCGCCGCTGGCGCAGCCAAGCGTGGTTGGCGGGGGCTGGCTTAGCTGCCGCAGCGGCCGTGCTCATAGCGATCACTTGGCCTAACTCGCAGCATCTGAGTCCCGGCCTATCTCCATCGGCCAACCAACTTGCCCAGGGGGACGACCAGCCTGCGGTGCAAGCCGATGCGCAGCGCCCACGCGAACTTGAGACACAGAACCGAGCACCTGCCGTAGAGTCGCTGGCTGCCGGGTCCGCACGGGGGTCGCTCGAGAGCACACCCGGGTCGGTCGACGAGGATGGGCCAATTGGGGCCGGAGCAGGCGCGGCATCGACCGGTGATGCGACTGGCTCGAACCTGGTGGGTATGTCCGATGGTCTAGCGTATGCGTTGGTGGTAGATGTGGAGGTCACCGCGCAAGCAGAAAAAAGTCGTGTACTAGAGAAGCTACTGACGGCTGCGGGAATTCCGCTGGCTCCCCCGGTAGCTGTCAACGCGAAAATACTCAAAGCCCTGGACGATTCGCGGCTGGTCGTTCGCGAGCCAACTTCGGGAGTGCACGCTGTGTCTATTCAGGTGGTGCGTGGCGGCTTGCATGAGCTCGACGGCGCGCTGCGCAAAGTCTGGCAGGATAGCGATAGCTTTCCCAATGTGGGATTGAATCTGTCCATCGATTCGCGCGCGGCCTTGATGCGCGAAATGCTACGCAGCAGTGGTGACCGCTTTGCGTCCACGGATCGCTTTGCCGTGCCGCTGTCCTTTGGCCAAGCAGCGACTGCGACTGAAGGAGATTTGCCAGTGGGCCGAGCTAGCCCGCTGATGGCCGCCGACGCTGGGGTGCAGTATGTATCCAGCGCAGAGCGCGAGAGTGGCTGGGAGAGCCTGGGAGAATTGCCAGGCACCACATCGGAAGCGCTGGCCACAATCTTGTTGGTCATCCATTACGCGGACTGAGGTTCGCTGGGCAATACCTTTCGGTTATCATGAAAGGCGCCGGAATGGAACTTTTCGGGAACTCTCTTGGCCCCTTGCGCGTCTTTCCCCCTTGGTAACGCATGCAGAGTGAAGATCAGCATACGATCGAGCGCGTCTTAGGCGGAGACACGTCTGCCTTTGCAACCATTGTCGATCGCCATCAGCGTCGACTGCTGGGGCTGTTGGTCCATACCTGTGGCGATGCAGAGTTGGCGGAAGACATTGCTCAGGAAGCTTTCGCGCGGGCTTATCGCAAGCTCGAACTGTTTTCCGGAGAATCGCAGTTTTACACCTGGCTGGCGCGAATTGCTATGAACCTGCTGTTCAGCGACCGACGCCGCAAACGCTTAGAGAATCAGACTCAGCGAGCCGGATTGGCCGAGGCGCTCGATAGCCAGGGCTTTGCCAACCGGCAAGCGGAAGCGGCCCCGGACCAACAAATGGAACTGAATGAAACCCAGCAGTTCGTCCGGCAGGCAATTGCGCTGCTCGACGAAGAGCGCCGCGCAGTAGTGCTCCTGCGCGATTTCGATGGCATGGATTACGCCGCCATTGCACAGACGCTGGATATTCCGGTAGGCACCGTTCGCAGCCGTCTACACCGGGCTCGACTGGAACTGCGCGAGATCCTCCAACAAAATGCCGTTCAACTCGGGTTGAGTAGCCAATGAATCCATCCGATCACAACCACATCACTCGCGATCCGCAGGGCGATGGCCCATCCGAGTACTCGGAGGAGTGGCTGTCCGCCTATGTCGACGACGAGCTGACCGCTGCGCAGCGGGCGATCGTGGAGCACCGCATCGCCGTCGATGCTGGCACCCAGCGCCTGCTGAGTGAGTTGCAACATATGCGGACTTTGATCGGTCAATTGCCACAGTGGTCGGGCGGGCAGATCGACCACGCCCGCGCCACACAGCGAGCCACGCAGTCGGATTTGTTGCTCGACGCGCAGGCGTTTAACCAGACGCTCACCGAAGCCTGCCGCGCGCACGGGGAAGACTTGCAGGACAAACTGGCTTCGCCGGCCAGCCCGCTCCCATCGGCCAGCCATGCGCCGCGGACAGACGTAAGCTGGTGGCGCCCAGTGGCGCTGGCCGCTTGCCTAGCACTGCTCGTTGGCGGCAGTCTGTGGTGGTGGCAAATGGATGCAACTACCAACCTAGCCACATCGGCTACCACCACTGAGAAGCTGGCTGAGACTAGGCCGGACACTGAGCTTACGCGCAGAGCCGAACCTGAAGCTGCACGCAGCGCTGAGCCGGTGCGCGACAACCAACTCCACCTCGACAACCAACTCGACCTCGACAACCAGCTAACACGCGGCGACGAACTAGTGCGCGGTGGACTAGCACGACCGGGCGAGGCGACGAGCGGCGCTGCGGCGGCGAGGCCGGTACCTCAACTAAAGCAAGCCCCTGCCGGGTCGAGATTTGAGGCCATGCAAGTTGAGCCGCTGCAGGCCCCAGCAGTGGCGGATCGGGCTAGCCGCAGCGGCATCATGCCTGAAGGCGATGCGTCTGAGCGAAGGCTTGGCGATGGCCGCTTGGATCGCGCTGCGGGCGCGAACTTTGGGGATGCCAACTCTGGAGGAGCGCGATTGGCAGGCCCACCGAGCGATGGACGTGGTGCGGGCGAGATGAAGTCTGCGGCCAATGAGGCTTCCGAGTCAGAGCAGCGGCAGCTTCTGTTCAGTGCGGAGGATCGGGGCACAGCCGATCGCGGAACGGCCGATCGCGGAACGGCGGGCGAGGTCCAATTGGCGCATTCGCCGGGCTGGTCTGCTCAGGAAGTCAGCCAAGCCCTACCGCGTTTGACACCACTGCTAAATCTGCCGGAAGGGCCGCCCGGCGATGCGGCGGATATGGCCCAAGCACAGGTGGATCCTACGCTATCGAGCAACGCTCTGGAGAATACTACTCTAGGGTATAGCTCTCTGAGGGGCGGCGGGCAGGCGGGCGGTGCGCTGGCGAGCAGTGAACTAGCGAGCAGTGAACTAGCGAGCAGTGAACTAGCGAGCAGTGAACTAGCGAGTGGGGCACCGGTGGCAGGCATTCCCATTGCCTTGATCGCACAGCGGCCACCGCGGGCACAAGCCCCGGCCTTGCTCGACGTACTAAGTCGCCAGTCGGTGCCCTTGCAGCCAATCGCGGCTAGCCAAGTAGAGTATGATTTTTCGCGGGCCATGCCGGCCGAGCAAACTCGCAGTGCGGACGAGCCACGCACTGAAGACAAAGCCTCGAAGGCTGCTGCGGCTCCGCCATATTCGCTCACAGCACCGCCCCGCAGGGCACCCACGCTGGCCTTGTTCGTTTTGCGTGAAGAGGCAGAGCAAATTCTGCAGACGGCCCGGCAGTCCGGGGAGATGTTAGGCAACCCCGTGTGGATTACATCGGCCACTGCACGCTCCACTCCTTCCGGCCCCAAGCAACAGGTCGTACTGTTGTTTACTCCGCAGTAACAACTTAGGATGTCGGCTGCCTAGGACTGCAACGACGTAGAAAACCTGGTGGATTGCACCGCCATGCGCGGCGAGCAGCCAGCCTGGCTGGGCTTGCTGCATGTGCGGTTTACGTTAAAACTTGCATCGTGAATCCAGAGCCTTGCCGTTTACATGTCATCTACTTACATGTCATCTAGTTTGACCGATTCTCTTGGCAGCGAGAGGGCCTGGCTGGCGTCTGTACAAGAAGCTTGGCAAATCGCACACGATACTTTGCAAGCAGAGCGCACGCCGGACGGGCACTGGACAGGGGAATTATCCGCCTCCGCGCTGTCGACGGCGACGGCGGTCAGCGCCTTGGCCCAGTCTCGCAAAAGTGGTTGCATCTGCGAAGCGCGGCATAGCGAAGCCGATCGGGCTATCGCTGTGGGTTGCGATTGGCTGATGCAGCAGCAAAATGCCGATGGTGGCTTTGGGGATACCGACCGCAGCTATTCGAATATCGCCACGACCCTGCTGGTGCTAGCCGCATGGGAGTTGGCCAAGCCGCTGGATTCCTCAGCGCGATCTCGCGCGGCCGAGCCACTCCTGCGGGCTCAAAGCCCAGTGGATCAGACGCGGATCGACACCTGCGCAGCGGCGGCTTGGAGATACGTCGAGAGTCAGGGTAAATGGGACGGACTGCGGCGACGCTACGGCACCGATAAAACATTCGTAGTGCCGATACTCAGCAACTGTGCGCTGGCCGGTTTAGCTGAGTGGCGCGACGTGGCCCCTTTGCCGTTTGAAGCGGCGTGGTTGCCACAGGAGCTGTATCGCTGGGCACGGTTGCCCGTGGTCAGCTACGCGGTGCCTGCGCTGGTCGCCATCGGGCAGGCGAGATTCCATTTTGCACCTCCCAAGAATCCACTCGCCAAAGCTGTGCGGCGGCGCGCGATAGCTCCCACGCTGAAGGTGCTCCGAACAATGCAGCCAGCCAGTGGCGGCTATCTAGAAGCCACGCCGCTGACCAGCTTTGTACTGATGAATCTGGCAGCCTGCGGCCAGGGACACCTGCCTGTGGCCCAAGACTGCGTGAGATTTTTGCTCGATGCGCGGCTGGAGGATGGCAGTTGGCCCATCGATACTAATCTGGCTACCTGGGTCACCAGCCTGTCGCTGCACGCGCTCAGTCGCCGCGGTCCGCTGAGGCTGGGCCTTGGACCGACGCCCACGCCGATGCAGCCTCGAGTTGCCGCACAGGCGACCGTGTCGGCAGCGTCGGCCCAGGGCGAGCCGTCGACCGAGAGTTTTTCGTCGGCGAATCCTTCCGAAACGAGCCTAATGCAGCCGCAGCTCAGCGGCCGGACGCTGCGTTGGTTGCTGGCCTGCCAGCACCGCCAGCGGCATGCCTTCACGGGTGCTAATCCAGGGGGCTGGGGCTGGACCAACTTGAGCGGAGCTGTTCCCGACGCGGACGACACACCGGCCGCGCTGTTGGCCCTGAGCCACATCGACTGGAGCCACATCGACTGGAGCCACATCGACGGGGGGCCAGCCGACGGGGGCGCGGCTGGCTGGCAGCGACTGGAACATCAGACGCTGGATGCGGTCCAACTAGGGCTGGGTTGGATGCTGCGCTTGCAGAATCGCGACGGCGGCTGGCCCACCTTCTGTCGCGGCTGGGGGACGCTCCCGGTTGACCGCAGTGGTACCGATTTGACC
>JBEBXX010000059.1:0-8131 GCA_040391435.1 Aureliella helgolandensis
AACCTGAGTAGTTTTGACTTGTGGATCGGCGGCGCGATCTTCTTCCTCGCCGCGCTGCTGTACACCGGACTGGATACAGGTTGGACGTTTTACACGCCCTATAGCACCACCACGCGCGGCCCCGTAGTAGCGGCCACCATGGGTGTCTTCATTCTGGGCTTTAGTTCGATCTTCACCGGTCTGAACTTTATTGTGACGATCAATACCATGCGTCCACCCGGGATGACGTGGTTCAAAATGCCGCTGTTCCTGTGGGCCATCTACGCCACCTCGATCATTCAAGTCCTGGCCACGCCCGTACTGGGTATCACCATGTTGCTGTTGGCCGCAGAGAATGTGATGCATATCGGGATCTTCGATCCTAAGTACAACGGCGACCCGGTAACGTACCAGCACTTTTTCTGGTTCTATTCGCACCCGGCCGTGTACATCATGATTTTGCCCGGCATGGGAGTCATCTCTGAGCTGATGAGTGTGCACAGCCATAAGTCGATCTTTGGCTACCGCTTCATCGCCTACAGCTCGATCGCCATCGCCTTGTTCGGGTTCCTCGTCTGGGGACACCACATGTTCACCAGCGGCATGGCGCCAGTTACCTCGATTATCTTTAGCGCTCTGACATTTAGCGTATCGATTCCGTCAGCCGTAAAGATCTTCAACTGGCTGGCCACGATGTACAAAGGGACCGTACAGCTCAATACGCCGATGTGCTATGCGTTGAGCTTCATCTTCCTGTTCACCATCGGTGGTCTAACCGGTCTGTGGTTGGGTGCTCTGTCGACCGACCGCGTACTACACGATACGTATTTCGTTGTGTCGCACTTCCACTATGTCATGGTGGGGGGCACCTTGGTTGGCTTCCTAGGAGGCATCTTCCACTGGTGGCCAAAGATGACTGGCAGAATGTTCGACGATCTATGGGGACGCATCTCGTGCCTTTTTGTATTCGTGGGATTCAACGTAACGTTCTTGCCTCAGTTCGTACTAGGCAGTCGTGGCATGCCTCGCCGCTACGCTCATTATGTGCCTGAATTCCCGGGTCGCCACCAACTGTCGTCCTTCGGCGCGTACATTCTGGGCGTGGGACTGTTTATCGCGCTGGGCGTATTGAGTCTCTCGCTACTGCGCGGCAAACTAGCGCCTCCAAATCCATGGGGCGGTGCTACACTCGAATGGCAGTGCGCATCGCCTCCGCCGTTCTACAACTTCATCAATCCTCCGACTGTCAACGATCCCTACGATTACACACCGCTGGAGTATCGCGGTGAAGAACTCGGTTGGGAGTACGTCCATCCATCCCAGACGGCGGTTTCGCCAGTCCAACCCGCACCCGTTAAGAGCTAAGCATTTCGAATGGCAAACGATACGGCAACTTTGGATCCTCACCATTTCGACAGTCCGCGACAGCAGTTCGATGCTGGCAATCTGGGGATCTGGATTTTTCTAGTTACAGAAGTGCTGTTCTTTAGCGGCATGTTCTGCGCTTACGCGCTATACCGCAGCCTGCACCCTGAGGTGTGGACTTTTTCCAGCCAGTTTCTAAACGCCACGCTGGGAGCAGTTAACACGGGCGTGCTCCTGTTCAGTAGCTTGACGATGGCTTGGGCGGTTCGCTGTGCACAGTTGCGGCAGCGCACGGGACTGGTCGTCTGTCTAGCAATTACGCTGGGTTGTGCGTCGCTGTTCTTAGGTGTCAAAGCGGTGGAGTACACACACAAGTGGGACATGGGACTGTTTACAGCGGGCTTCTACGAGTCGCAGTTCCTACCCGGCCCGGCGCACACCGGACTGTCTTCCTACTTGGTTCGGCTGTGCATTTTGCCCGCGGTACTCGCCGCCGGGTGCGCCCTGTGGTATGCCTTTGCACTGGTCACGCGCCGCAAGCGGATGACTGAAATTGCGGGTGCCATGCTCGTCACAGCGCTGTGCTTTTTCCTGGGAGTGTTCACGGGCGTCGGAATCGAAAATGCCTCACAGGCTGCGCATGCCTCGGAAGCTCACGCCTCGGCAGGGCCAGTCTCGCATACTGAGGCGGCCGCAGAGGCTGAGGTAGCCGCCGAAGGGTTGGCCGCTGTGCCCGCCACCGCTGCCACGGTGACACACAGCAGCTTGCTCGAGCCCGCCGCTCGAGTGCCTGGTGCGCCGACCCCAGAGCAAGTGGATCAAGCCGGCGGAGCGGGACTGTTCTTTAGTATCTACTACTGCATGACCGGCGTGCACGCCATCCACATCCTAGCTGGAATGGGCGTACTTATATGGTTGCTGATCCGCGCTACCAAGGACCAGTTCAATGAACAGTATTTCGGTCCGATCGACTACTTCGGCTTGTACTGGCACTTGGTCGACTTAATCTGGATCTACCTGTTCCCGCTGTTGTACTTGATCAAGTAGCCCCGGCGGTTCTAAGTGTTATTGGCCCGATCCATTGAAGCTTCCCCTCTTTCTCTGCAATAGCTAAGCCTTATGTCCGATCACGCTGCCCACAGCCACAGCCACGAACTCGAAAATTTTGCTCACCCAGCCCCCATATGGCAGTTGCTGCTGGTGTTTGTTGCCCTAGTTGGATTAACGATTGCCACGGTCTTTCAGTCCACCCTGGAGCTGGGCAATATGGAATTGATCTTGGCTTTGATCATTGCCACCATCAAAGCCGTTTTGGTAATGTTGTTCTTCATGCACATGCTGCATGACAAGCCGCTGAACGTGATTATTTTTATCAGCGCGTTTGTGTTCGTGGCACTGTTCATCGGTTTTACTATGATGGACGCCCACGCCTATCGCGACAGCGTCGAGCTCAAGAACGTCGATTCGCCGCGGCCGGCCGCGGCCGCGCACGAGTAGCGAGATCTAACCTGGAGGCCAGACCATATTGCGGCCACCCAGAATGTGATAGTGCAAGTGGTCCACCGACTGGCCACCTTGCCGGCCGCAGTTGACAACCACTCGATAGCCCTCTTCTGCGACACCCAGCTCGCGGGCTAGTTGCGGGATGACCGTCCACAGGTGGCCCAAGAGTGCCGCGTCCTCACTGGTCAACTGCTCAAGCGAGGGAATCGGCTTTTTGGGAATCACCAAAACGTGCACGGGAGCTTGTGGTTGCACGTCATGAAAAGCCAAACACTGGTCGTCTTCATAGATGATCTTGGCTGGGATCTCTTTGCGGATAATTTTGGAAAAGATAGTTTCCGTCATGCCATTCTCCGCCATGTTAGTTTCCTCCACCTAGCGACTGCAGGATCGTGTCAAAGTTGTGCCGCACCTTGGTCAGCGATTCGACCATCATTCCCGGCTTGCCAGCTTTGACAATGGCGGCACCCAGCGAAACGTTTTGCTTCCAATCCTCGACGGTGTAGTTGCGAATGTCGCGGTAGGGGAACTCGAGTTTCGCAGCGACTTTAGGAACTAAGTGCAAATTGTCCGGAGCTCGCACGATGTAGTAGTTTTCCGACAGGAACAGTCCTGTCGCACCTACTACTATGCCTAATAGGAACGAAGACAAACGACTCATATGACTGCCTATGGGTATAACGAACTTTTGCGACGGGGCTGATCGATTGTCAAGCGAGTTGGATGGCACTGCGTACCAGAGCGATGGCGAACCGACACTCTACACAACAGTCGCGAAATGGTAGCGTAGCTACAGTGCAATTGTACCCGATGTGCGGCGTGCGGTCCTATATCGATCGCCCCACGCGTCTGCCTCAGACGTGCTTATGGCGACAACTATTTCTGGGTTGGCTCGCTTGGCCATGATTAGCATCATTGATTTGTAGGACCCCTTAAGGCAGAATGTGAGGGGAGTTTCTGATCCACAAAGATGATTCACCAGATGACTGATCTAGCACAGCACTCAATAAGGGCCGCGGGAATGATGATCGACCGACTTAATATTAGTATGCGAAGTATGTTGCGCCCCGGCGGCCGGGCACTCGCCGCGACGCTGATGGCTAGCCTGCTGTCCACAGCCGCGGCGGGGGCTGGGCAAATTGAATTCGAACGCGTGCAGTTAAGTGATCAATTCTACAGCGAAGGTGGGACGCACGGGGACTTCGATGGCGATGGCCAAGGAGATGTGGCGGTTGGCCCATGGATCTATTACGGCCCAAGCTTCACTGAAAAGAGTCGCTTCTATGCGGGGGAGGCTTTCTCACCGGCCGTCTATTCCGAGAATTTTCTGATGTACTCCGACGATGTCGACGGCGACGGCCACGGGGACATCTTGGTGCTGGGGTTTCCCGGCAAGGAGAGTTGGTGGTATCAAAACCCCGGCGACAAGGCACGCGAACAACTGTGGACGCAGCATACCGTTTTGGCTTCGGTCGATAATGAATCACCGCTCATCGCCGACATCGACGGGGATGGAATAAAGGACTTGATTTGTAGCTCCGCCGGACATTACGGCTACGCGACACATGCGGGCCAGTCGCCCACCGAAGCCTGGCGATTTGTGCGGATCTCTCCTAACAACAATTACCAACGCTTTACCCACGGGTTGGGAATCGGCGATGTCAACAATGATGGTCACCTAGACCTCATCGAAAAAGATGGTTGGTGGCAGAATCCTGGCAAGGAGATCGCGCCGGAGTCGTGGGCCTTTCATGCGTTTGAGTTTGCCGGCGGAGGTTCACAAATGTTCGCCGTCGATCTGAACGGTGACGGACGCAATGAAGTGCTGACCGGCCTAGCAGCCCACGGTTTCGGGCTGGTTTACTACCGCGCACTCAATGCCGAAGCCACGCAGTTTGAGCGAGTCGAAATCATGAGCGACGATCCGGCTACTAGTCCCGTGGGGCTGGCTGTCAGTCAGTTGCATGCCGTCGATCTAGGTGACATCAACAGCGATGGAATCCCAGATGTCGTCACAGGAAAGCGTTGGTGGGCGCACGGCAACCATGATCCAGGCAATTCACAGCCCGCGACTTTGCTGTGGCTAGAAACGCAGCGCATCGGCGACCGAGTGCAGTTTGTTCCGCATGTTATCGATAATAGCAGCGGCGTAGGCACGCAGGTCATGGTCGGCGACGTCAACGGCGATGGGCTGATGGATATTGTCAGTGGTAGCAAACGCGGTGCGTATTTGTTTCTGCAGCGTCCCGCCGAACTGGCTGCGTCCGAGTCGCTGGTGCCCGAAGCGGCGGCGGCCGATGCGTTTGGACAACGCCCAGCCGGCGAGAGCCTAGCCGTAGATGGGTCGGACGACTTTATCCCCGCCCTAGATGGTCGCAAACTGAATTTTGGTTTTGAAGCGGGTGATGTCAGCGACTGGGAACTGCGCGGCCCTATGGCTGACAGCGCGCTAGTGGAGCTGGCCGACGGTAGCGGCTTCGAAGGCAAGTTCGCCATCGATACCGGATCGACTAATCCTGCACTGCTGGGCGAGCTGATCAGCCGCCCTTTCAAGCTGACGCATCCTAAGTTGAGCTTCGAGCTGTCCGGTCAAGCTGATCCCGAAGCCCGCGTTGAGGTCGTCGAGGAAGCCACTGGACGAGTTATAAATGCGGTCCAGCCACAATCGCAGAGCGAAGCCCAGCGCGTCACGTTGGATTGCGACGAGCATCAGGGGAAGCTGGTGCGGATTCGAGTGGTCGACCATAGCGACAAGGGGTATGTCATCGTCGATGATTTTCGGTTGCAAAGCAAATAGTGAATGAGATGCAACCGTGGCTAACGCCAAAACGGCTGATAAAACGGCTGATAGAATGGAAGCTATGCCATCGACGGACATTTACTTCAGAGCTTGCCACTGCTGCGGTCTGGTGCATCAAATTCCACGCCTAGACCGCGACCAGGAGGCCTGTTGTGTTCGCTGCCACAGCCGCATCGACACGGGGCGACGCAGCGGTAGCCGCAGTTCCCAACGCTGCTTTGCCGCCGCGCTGGGCGGGCTGGTCCTGTACTTCCCCGCAATCTTGCTACCGATCCTCGAGATCGAGCAAATGGGGCACCATCACACCACTAGCTTGCTGGGCGGGACGCTCGACCTAATCCGCCACGGCAGCCTGTTGGTGGGAGTAGTCGTGTTGCTGTTCTCGATCATCCTGCCATTGGTCAAATTGCTAGCCCTGCTGGAACTCAGCCGCATCGGTTTGACCCACTGCCAGCATCGCGCGTGGATTTACCGCGTGGTCGAATGGACGGGCCGCTGGAGTATGATGGACGTTTTGCTGTTGGCGCTGTTGGTCGCCTTGGTAAAGCTGGGTGAGCTGCTGACGTTCCATATCGGTCCCGGGCTGGTCGCCTTCGTGATGTGCGTGTTTATGAGTATGATTGCTTCGATCATGTTCGACCCTCACGCTATCTGGGAAATGGAAGCCAGTCGCTCTGATGACTAATTCCCGCGGCGCGCATTCGACCAATTCATTTGTCCAGTTCATTTGACCAATCCATCCGACGCTTTCATGCCGCCGCCCGCACAGTCGCCCGGTTCGCCTCCACACAATATTCCACAGGCCATCCTGCGCTCCGGTAGAGACGCCTCGGCGGGCCACCGTAGAACGAGCCTGTGGCTGCTGACCGGATTGTGCAGCCTGTTGGCAATTGCACTGGTGATCTCCAGCTTGGGGTCGCAGGGGCCGCAGATCACTGTGCATTTTCTAGACGGCTATGGCTTGAAACCTGGCGACACGCTCCGCTACCGCGGCATCGATATCGGTTCGGTCAGCCATGTCACGCTCGACGACGATCTGGCGGGCGTCAACGTCGGCATCCGGTTGTATCCCGGCAATGAGCGCGTGGCCGTAGAGGGGAGCAAGTTTTGGATCCAGCGTGCGCGGTTGAAATTGGGCGCTGTGACCGGCTTAGATACCGTGTTGGGAGCCAAGTACGTGGGGGTTGTGCCTGGTCAGCCGACAGCCGCCGCCACGTCGTGGTTCGAAGGACATGAGGTCCCACTGGGGTTTACTGACGGTCAGTCCCAGGAGATTCGCATTTATTTTCCAGCCGGAGAAGGGCTCAGTGAAGGCGACCCAGTGCGCTATCTGGGCATAGCCGTCGGCGAGGTGACGTACGTGGAACTGGCCCCCACGGCGGAACAGGTCGCAGTGGGTGTGCGACTGGTGGGCGCGTCACGTGAGATTGCGCGCGTGGGGACGCAGTTCTGGATCGAACGCCCGCGACTGGATCTGACCGAGGTTCGCGGGCTCGAAACGCTCCTGGGTGGTCGTTATATCGCCATGCAGCCCACCTCCAGCGCGGGGCCCGCCAGCGTGGAATTCACGGGGCTGGACGAAGCACCCCCACTGCCGCGCCGCGACGGGTCCCTGGAAATCGAATTGGATGCAGCGCGGCGCTGGGGGCTAGTCCGAGGTGCCCCGGTCACATACCGCGGGCTAGAGATCGGACGCGTCAATCAGGTCCGGCTGGCTAACGACGGCGCAACGGTCAAGGTTGCTGTAGCTCTGGAGCCCGAGTTCGCACCACTGGTCCGCGACAACTCAAAGTGGTGGACCGTGGGTGGTATTCAACTCGAGGCAGGGCTAAGTGGTGTTCAGCTATCGGTCGAATCCCTATCGGCGTGGGCTCGCGGTGGTATTGCCCTGGCTACCCCCGATGAACCTGGCCAAGCGGTCGTCACCGGGCACCGCTTTATGCTTGAGGCCGAACCGCAGCCTGAATGGCTCAGTTGGCAGCCACGCATCGACATGCTCGGGCCACGCAATTCCTCAAGCGGCCTAGGGTTGCCCAGCCCGCAGCGCGTGGTGGCCAGTTGGGCAGAGTCGTGGTTGGGCATCCAACGACGACGCACGCTCGAGACGTGGGGCCTAGCCCTCTCCGATGGCAGTCTGCGCGTGCCCACCAGCTTCCTCAGCGACGCGCGGCAAGCGGGCAGTCAGGTGACGATCGAAGTGTCCGGCCATAGCTTCTTGCTCTCCCCTGCCCCGCCAACAGCTAACACTGCCGCGAAATCGTCGGCCGCCGATCGACATCCAATCGCCTCGCTGCCGCTACCGGCCACAATTAAACTGCCAGCTTGGGATATCCAAAACATCGATGGGCAGTGGACCACTCACAGCGTATTGTTGGTGATCAATCCAGAGCTGCGCACCGCCCTGGCAATCGATGGGACTCGGCTGTCCAACTCGACGCCTCAGGTGCTGGCTATTGCGCCGGGGGTGGCTCTGGCGGCACCATT
>JBEBXX010000060.1:0-8121 GCA_040391435.1 Aureliella helgolandensis
CCGCTCCCATCCCCATGCCAGACATTGCTTCACCTCCACCTCCGCCGCCAGCCTGGGAGACGCCGATCGGCTTGAGGTCGGTCAGGCCTTCGGGGGCATCCACGGCAACGCCCACCGCGAAGCGCAGCACTAGGGCCGGACGGAGGTTGAGGGTCGACCAGCGCGTCTGCGAGAGCGTCTCAGCGGCGACATCCGCGTCGGCGGCAATAGCCTGCGCGTAGAGCAGCTTTACGGCCTGCGCTTCGTTGCCTGTGCTAAATGCATATTCTGCCTGCGACAGGTAATCGCGATCTTGCAAAGGGACAAAATCAGCTTTTATCAGGGCACTTTTGATCCACGCCTGGACGGCCGACTGCTGCTTTGGATCCGGTCGCTGCGGCACGCTCGCTGGCGGCATCTGGCCGCTCTCAAGCTGCTCCAGGACTGCGTGCCAAGCGGTGGCGTTGCCCGTGTGCGCTAAGTCGTCGGTCAAGCCATCCAGGCGCACATCGCCTTTGGCTTGCTGTGGACCATGGCAGGTGATGCAGTTGGTGCGCACGAATTGAATCGCCGTGGCGAACTGCGGACCGGCGCTGCCGAGAGCGCCCCCCATAGCGTAGCTCCCCATGCCGCTTTCTTCACCCGTGCCGCCCATATAAAAAGCCGTGGGATCAGACGAGGGCATGCCGGGCGCCCTGCCTTCGGACATCATGCGCATTTGGTCCATAGATGACATTTCGGAGTAGGGCGTCTCCTCACCGCCGCCACCCCCGTCGCCGCTGTATGCGCCGCCACCGTAGGCCTGACCAGCGTTGCCGCTACCCGGAGCGGCCGCTTGGGAATCCGGCGCGCCCATTCCGGGCATCGCGGGCGACTCGGCGGTCGGGGCAGGTTCTACCACTTCCGGCTCCGATCCACCGCAGCCCGGCAGGCACGCGGCCAGCAGCCCCAGCCCTGCCAAGTAACTCAGCCCTGCCAAGTAACTCAGCCCTGCCAAGTAACTCAGCCGGCTGAATCGTTTCGTAGTGTTCGGTAGCGCCATGAGCGGAAGCCTTTTGAACTCAAGAATGTATCTCAACGGATGCCGCCCGTGGCGCACCGCTGATCTGCTCAGCCGGCTTGGCCGCCCTGACGTGTCAGGCCATTGCAATGACGACATCAACAACTGGCTGTGGCGTCTCGCGCGGCCAGCCCCGGCATTATGCTTTCCTATTATGTCTGTTGGCGAGTTGAATGTCGAGCTTGTACGGCTAATATATAAGCTGCTCTCGCGCGTGTTCCCATCTCCCCCCTCAGCCTGCCGACCGGGTCCCAGAAAACCGCCCGCTTGGCACCCTCGCGCAACCACTTCCCCATAAAGTTACGATTGCCATGCTCCGGAATCTGTCCTGCGTCGCGTTGCTATTAATTCCCGTCTGTCTAGGCTCGTGGGCGTACGGACAAGAGGGGACGATCGCAATTCCCCGGGCGCAGAGCGTGCCGCCAGGACCGCCGCTTTCGCCACAGCAAGCCTTGGAGAAAATGAAAGTCCCTGCGGGTTTTCGAGTTGAGCTGGTTGCCGCAGAGCCCGATTTAATGAACCCGGTGGCCATGGCCTTCGATGAACGCGGACGGATTTGGGTTACCGAGAGCTTTGAGTATCCACGCCGCGAAGCGGGCTTGGGCCGCGATCGCATCAAGATCCTAGAGGATACCAACGGCGACGGACGGGCCGATTCAGTTAAGATCTTTGCCGAGGGGCTCAACATACCTTCGGGCATCGCTATCGGTCACGGAGGGGTGTGGGTAGCCAACGCGCCGGACATTTTGTTCATGCAAGATACCGACGGCGATGACCGAGCGGATAAAATCGAAGTCGTCGTCACCGGCTTCGGTCGCGAAGACACGCACGAATTGCCCAACAGCTTGACCTGGGGGCCCGACGGCGGGCTATACGGGCTCAACGGAGTCTTTAATCCTTCGCGAGTGGAATCCGACGGCCAGGTTTTCGAATTCACATGCGCCATGTTTCGCATCGATCCCAAGACTCGCAAATTCGATCTATTCGCGCAAGGCACCAGCAACCCGTGGGGGATCGCCTTTGACCCGCAGGGACACGCCTTTATTAGCGCCTGCGTAATCGATCACTTATGGCATTTGACCGAGACCGGCTATTATCACCGCCAAGGTGGTCCCTACCCGCCAAACACTTGGAAGCTGGAGTCGATCGTCGACCACAAGCACCAGATGGCGGCCTATTGCGGACTGACCTATTTCGACTCCCCCGCCTTCCCAGCCGAGTATCGCGAGCGATTGATGATGGGCAACATCCACGGCAATTGCCTCAACGTCGATCGACTTGAGCGGCGGGGTTCGACCTATCGCGGCATCGGTGAAGAGGATTTCCTCAGTGCGCAGGATGCGTGGTTCATGCCGGTGGTGCAGAAGGTTGGCCCCGACGGTTGTTTGTATGTGCTCGACTGGTACGATCGCTATCACTGCTATCAAGATGCCATGGCGGATCCGCAGGGAGTTGATCGCGGCCACGGACGACTTTATCGAGTGGTACATGAAGCCACCGGGCGCCCCGCCAGCGTGTCACTCGCCGGTGCCTCACCCGACGCGTTGGTGCACTACTTAGGCGATGGTAACATCTACGTCCGCGAGACGGCCCAGCGAATACTGGCTGAGCAGGAGTGTCAAGGCGCAGTGCCGCAGTTGGAATCGCTTGTGCTCGACGCTGCCGCTCCGCACAAGACGCGCATGCATGCGCTGTGGTCGTTGGTGGCAGGCAAAGCCGTGTCGGTCGAGCTGGCTAGTAAACTGTTAGCCGACAGCGATGCTGCGATACGCAGTTGGGGCGTACGTGCTGTTGGCAACCTGCTGCCGGACCATGCACAGCTCGCCGCCGCCTGTGCCGACTTGGCTACCGACGCTTCGCCCGACGTACAACTTCAAGTCGCCATTGCGACCGCTAAGCTGCAGCACATCGATCGCCTGCAGTGCTGGGTCAACATATTAGCCAACTGCGGCGACGATCCCTTGCTGCCCAACATTGTCTGGCAAAACCTCCACCCCAGCTTACCCCAGTCCAGCGATCGCCTGTTAGAGTTGGTGGCCGAGGTCGACTTGCAACAAGCGCCCGGTCTGGCCGCCATGCTCTCCCATGTAGCCGAAAAGCTGCAGCAGTAACGTATCGCGGGCGACGGCACGGCCCAACTCTCACTCAAGGCAATTGGGAGCGTCGCGAACTCCGGATGAAAACGCGGTAGCGTCAGGGAGCGGCCGGCCCAAGGGATTGGCTCATACCCGTTGCGAAGGTCTTGAGCAATGTGTATGCCTGCGTGAAGTCCTCCTGAGTTTCAGCGCGAGCCAAGCCGCCTTGAGCGGCAACCAGCCCGCTCAGGGCAGAGCGGATGGTAGCCACCGCTTTTTCTCCGTCTTCAGCCATCTGCTTTTTGGCTTCATCGACTTGGCGACGCAGATCGTTCATGGCCTGCACATCGATCCACACGTTGCCGATCTTCTGGAACTGTTTTTTGATAGGCGGTAGGCTGCCGTAGGCAATCTCGACTTCGGCCGTATCGGCGGTCTGGCTCACAATTGTATGCCGCGGGGGCAGAAGCATTTGCCCGGCCATCGGTCCGGCCCCTTCGCCGAGCACCCCGGCGGATGCTTCAGTGGCCGCCATCAAGCTGGGAGCTAGGTCCAAACATAGCTGAGCCAGCCAGCGCTTGACGTTGCTTTTCTCAAAGTTGCTCGGCTGCCAGTGTTCCTCCTTGGCCAAGGCGCTCACTAGCCCATCGGCTAGCGGCCAGAGTTTGTCGATCATGGCCACGAGCTGCGGGCTGCTGGCCACGTCCGGAAGCCCCAGCACGAACTGCTTCTTCTGGCTGGTGATCGTTTTCAAGTCACTCAGCAGCGTCTGGATTTGCTTGACCGTCGACGGCCCCAACAGACGGTGAGCTTGCACGATTAGGTCTTCGATGTCGGACTGCATCTTCGGCGGCAGCGTGTACCACTGGCTGAAAAAATTGCCCTCTTGCGGCAGACGCCCACAGAGCTCGAAGTACTGCTCGATGGTCGTCCCGTCTTTGAATGGGTTCTGCAGTAGCTCGTCGATGGTCAGTTGCAATTCGGGCAGCTCAGGTCCAAGTGGCTTGATAACCGCCTTGGGTACCGGCTTGGAGAAGGCTTGTGGGTTCTCCAGTCGCACGGCTTGGTAAATGCTCTCGATGCTCAGCTTGGTCAGCGGCACGGCGGCCTCTCGGCCGTCGCGCGTCAGCCTAAGTACGACTCCCGCGTCGGTCATGCGGACGAATTCGGCTTCGATCGGAACGCCTTTGTCGTTCGTCCAAGTGGTCGGGGCTGGCTCGGCTGCCGGCCCTGCGGCAGCGGCGCTTTCTGCGTTTGCAGCGGTGGGCGACACAGGCGCGTCGTCCTGAGCGGCGAGCGGCGGAGCTGCAAGCCACACACCGAGCGTCGTCAAGTACAGAAATCCTAGGCAGGCTGTGCGCGGGCTAGTTGGCCGCAGAGAGCGACGAGGCAAGTGTAATAACACAGACAGAATCTCCAAACGGTTTATCGACCAACCACAGCATGGGCGAAATACTAAGGCAACGCATGACCACGGCTGGTTAAGACATCGCCCGATTCATTCAATTCTACTTCGACCGCATACCACTGTAACCAAAAAACGGCCGCCTCGGAGCTGGCACCGCGACGCACGCCCACGCGCATCCCGCCGGGCGTGTTGTGAATGAGCTGGACAGTGACATCTTCTTCCGCCCCCTCGCACTCGAAATCCGCTAAAGGCTCGCCGGCAAATGGAGGCGAAAAGGGAATCGAGAGTGCTTCGGTTGACTGTCCAGCGGCCAAGCTAACTTTGATCTCCCCCGACACATAGCGTTTGCCTTGCTCGTCGACGCCAGCGACGGCTCGGCGTTCAATTCCATCGTCGGCCGCTGGATCGCCTGCCGCAGTGTCCGCAGCGGCGGCCTCCCTCTCGCGCGCCAACTCGCCAAACGTGCCGATCGAGCAGGGGCCATCACTGCTCGGCTGAGCGGCTTTGGCTGCAGTTGGTGTCGCTGCAAGTGGCTGTGCTGCAAGTGGCTGTGTTGCAAGTGGCTGTGTTGCAAGTGTCGCGGCTGCCGCCAAGCCACCCCAGGCCTCGGGCACATCCGCAACGGCGCAGTACTGGCGCAACCAGGGGAGTGCATTGCTGCGGCAGACCAGGGCGTGAAACCAAACTTCACCCCCACCAATCAATAGCAAGGCGGGGATTAGATCGCTCCAGGTTGGGGCTTGGAACGCCAGCCAGCCGAGCCAGTTGACGGTGGCACAAGTTGTTAGCAGCCACACCACATGATCGCTGGCCAAACTGGTGTGTGGGGGGCTCGAGAGAATGGGCAGACGCAGAACAAACGTCAGGCAGGCGATCGCTAGAGCGACCAGGGTCCAAGCGCTGGCCCCGGCCTGCGGCGAGAGCCACAGCGCAGGATCCCCAGCCGCTATGTCACTCGCTGTGAGGCCAACGGTCGTCGCCTCCCAAGCCGTCGCCTCCCAAGCCGTCGCATCCCAAGTCGAGGCCAGCCAAGCCAGTGCGGCGCAGGTTGCCCACAGGCATGACAGGCAGACCCACACTGCGTTCTCTTGCAGCTCGTTCACATAGCGTGGGGCAAGCATGGCAAAGCTATTCGGAGAGGCTGTAGATCCAGAATGCCGCGCTAGCTGCAAGAGCGACGGTTAAAAAAACGCGACGGATAGAAGCTAGAAAACGCGATGGATAAAAAACGCAACAGCTAGAAAACGCGACAGCTAAAAAATAGCCTAGTGGTAGCGGCATGCGCCATGGCATTCGGCTCAGAGGGCTACGCTACGATCTTTGCAGTTCAGTCAGCACGCCTAGCTGAGCTTGCACTTTACGGTGAACCGGCGCTGATGCGCAGGCTCACCGTAAGCAAGAATCTACAAACAGCCGAGGTTAGTCAGCCGAGGTTAGACAGCCGCAGCTACAGCCTGCTTCGTTCCTAGCAGGGCAGCCAATTCCTTGGCCTTGTCGGTGTTTTCCCACGTGAACTCTGCCTCGGAGCGACCGAAGTGGCCACCGGCAGCGGTCTGGCGGAAAATTGGGCGGCGCAGATCGAGGTACTTGATAATACCGCTAGGCGAGAGCGGGAACAGCTCGCGAACCGCTGCGCAGATCTTCTCGTCTTCAACCTTCCCCGAACCCTCGGTGTCGACATGCACGCTGACTGGTTCGGCAACGCCGATGGCATAGGCCAACTGCACTTCGCAGCGATCTGCCAACCCGGCAGCCACAATGCACTTGGCGATATGGCGGGCCATGTAGGCCGCACTGCGGTCGACCTTGGTGGGATCCTTGCCGCTAAATGCGCCCCCTCCGTGCCGTCCCCAGCCGCCGTAGGTGTCGACGATGATCTTGCGGCCTGTCAGTCCACAGTCGCCATGCGGACCACCTACCACAAAACGCCCGGTAGGATTGATGTGGTACTTGATCTCTCCCTTAATTAGCGCAGGCGGCAGGCACGGCTTGATCACTTTGTCGATGACAAACTTTTCAATGGTGGCGTGATCGACATCCGGCCCATGCGGAGTCGATACGACCACGGTGTCGATGCGCACCGGTTGGTAACCGTCGTACTCGATCGTGACCTGGCTCTTGCTATCGGGACGCAGCCAATCCACTTCTTTTTCAAAGCGAGCCTCGGTCAGGCGATTGGTGATGCGATGCGACAGTGCAATTGGCATCGGCATCATCTCGGGCGTATCGTTGCAGGCGTAGCCAAACATCAGCCCCTGATCTCCGGCTCCGATGTCCTTGCCCTGACTCTCATTGGAGTTAACTCCTTGAGCGATGTCGGGACTCTGCTCGTCCAGTGCGATCATCACATTGCAGGTGTCGGCGCACAGGCCCATCATGTCATCGGTATAGCCCACTTCACGAATCACATCGCGGATCACCCGCGCGTAGTTTACGTTGGCGGTGGTGGTAATTTCGCCGGCGATCATCGCCAAGCCAGTCGTCACCAAGGTCTCACAGGCGACGCGACTATTGGGGTCTTGAGCCAAAATGGCGTCTAATACGCCGTCTGAAATGCGGTCGGCCAACTTGTCTGGGTGCCCCATGCTGACCGATTCGCTGGTGAACAAATATTTTCCCGAAGCCACTAAATGGACCCTCCTATTGTGGGGGTTAAGTAATGTGATCGTTGAAATGGGCTAATCATTTAGCTGCTCGGTATTGCAGATCACGTCGCGAGCACTAGCACTGAAGCTGTAAATTGTATATGCCTGAGGGCGAAGGCGAAAGGCTTTTCATGGCTGAACAGCGCTAATTGTAGGCCTCGGCAGTACCAACGATGCCGCGACCAACCATGCCAGCGACTCAAAGAAACCAAACAAACCGGCTAAGCCGCGCCGTCCACGGATCAGCATCGAGATGCGCAGCGCCCCGAGCGACACGTCTACCAGGCTTAAAGAGAAGATCGCCAGAGCGCTCAAGAGCAGCATTACCGTTTCGTTCACTTGTTTGTATAGTCCTTCAAATTGCTCGCTAGCTCGTGCCGCTGGCCGGCCGCATGTCCAGCGCGGTGGGCTGAGCACGCGGCATCGGGAGATTGAGCGGGGGATTGAGCGCCGGGGTTATAGATTAAACGCGCCGGCGCGCTCCGGTTGGAACCAAATCTTCTCCACGCGTTTGCAAATCTTGCGATCGGAGACGTTGAAAGCCACCTCCTCGCCTACGTGCCGACCCAGCAACTGGCTGCCCAGAGGTGAAAGGATCGACAGCTTCCCCTCAGCGATGCAAGCTTCATCGGGATAGACCAGAGTGTAAGTCTCTGACTCCTCCTGCTTGACGTCGAGCAGCTTGATGGTCGAGTTCATGGTCACGATATGTGGCAGCATGCTCTGCGGTTCGACGAGCTCAGCTCGTTCGAGCATTTCATTCAATTCAATCAAGTGCGGGCGACCTTCGCCAACAGCGGCTGCGAATTGGCTTTGCAGCAGGTCTTGTAGCCGCGTGAGATCGGTCCGCGTTACCACGATCGGTCGCGCAGGGAGAGTGGGTTGAGTAGTCATCGTATTTGTTCTCCAGCAGAGATAGGTTCAATTCGAAATTAAAAATTATGTGCAAAACTA
>JBEBXX010000061.1:0-8107 GCA_040391435.1 Aureliella helgolandensis
GATGGCATTGATGTCGGTAGGGACTTTGCCTTTCGTTCCTGGATGCGACATGGCCTTCATCGCGGCTAAGATTCCAACGACGCGATCAACAGCCATGGCTGCCTCATCGATCGCTTCGGGGACCTGCTGACGCATATGGTCAAACCGCAGCGATTTGGTCAACTCGTTGATTTCAGCAATGCGTGTTTCTCGCTTGGCCGGCGCATCTGTATGGAGCATTTGGTGATAACGGTCCATGATTTCCCGGACACGCTGGGAGCAGCTTTTGAGAAACTCTACATTGCTGCTGACGCATTGCATGGGCGTATTGATTTCATGCGAGATCCCCGCAGCCAAGCTGCCAATAGCTTCCAGCTTCTGAGCTTGGGCGAGGTGAATCTGCATCATGGCATGCTCTTCTAAACGCTGCTGGACTTCGTCCTCCAAGCGTTGCTTCTCCTCCATCAGCGAAGCCTGCATGGTGGCTAGGGAGCGCAAGTGCACGCGAGCTTGAGTCACGCCCCACACCAAAAATACGGTTTCGAACATAACCCAACCGCCGTGCTCCACCGCGAGCCAGGGAGCCGCCGCCACGATGCCGAATACCGACTCAGGCCAGAACATGCCTCGCAAACCATGATCTAGCAGGATGATTCCAACCGCTGGGATGAAGACCTTGGCGTCTCGGTAGAATGACAGAATCGCCAGCGAACCGAAGATATGAAAATGAGCTTCGATACGGCCACCCATCAAATGGATCAACAAAGACGAGAACAGGACTTGGGCCGATGCATTGACAAGGCGATTGAGTGGGCTACTGGGAAACCAGAAGATCAGTGCCAGCGGCAGACTGATCAAGACACCTCCCAAGCACACCGCCGCCCAGACATGGATATGGACGGACGATTCAGGCCCGTCCCAGCTTGTAGGGGATATCCACAGGCTGCATGCGATGGCAAATATCCACTGCCCCAACAGCAACCATGCGAAGACGCGATCGGTCGACATTCGCAGTTTGGTCAGATTGGCTTGGAAAACTTCTTCAATACGCCGCTCTCGAGTGCGATCCTGGCTCACTTCGATCGACATTACTGAATTTCCTTAGGCGCGGGACGCATGCGGCAACCGTAGACAGGAGCATGGTCGAGAGTTATCGCCTCGCCGCGCAGCAAGGACTCTATGATCTGGCTGCCAGGATTGAATCCACGGTGTCCACGCGAAGCAGTGATGCCACCATGGAACCGAACTTTGCCAGCGGGATCGATCAAGCGTATGGCCCCTGAGGTTTCCATACCGAGCGCTGCCAGCTTCCGCCCATCGCTGTCGCCGCTAAGCGTGACTCGGGGCAGCGCGCGCAGTTGCTCTACGAGCGATAATTCGAGCCACTCCTTTTCAAGTCCTGGAGGATGGTAGACCAAGGCGTGGCAGTCCACATCGGCTGGGTAGCGACGCAGTAAGGATTCGAGCTCGTCGACCGTGGCGCGAGTGCACGGGCAGCGCGGGTGCACTGCCACCAGCAACGTCCAAGTCTCGGGCTGGAGAGTCGACTCCGCCTTGAGCGATGAGGCAACGTCTGCGCCTGGATAGCGCTCGTAGACCACCAGTGAAGCGAAGCCCGCAGTGACTAGAGCGATCCATACGAGCAGCACCAGCCGCACTAGGCCAGTGCGGTCGGCCCTACTCTGCGATGGCCGAGGCAAGCTCCGTATACCGTACGATTGGGTCATTACTGTCCGCTTCTTCAGATCCAAAGTCAATTTTGGTCAACCTGCAAGCATAGCTACGGAGAAAGTCCAGGCTACGCAGGCCACCGTCTACTAACTAATATGGACCCGATTTCACAGCAAGCTAGAAAGTGTCGCCCAAACGACAAACGACGGACATCTAGCCCCGCCTACCAACCCTGAACATAGCTCCTCAGGTGAGATTCTTCCACCAAATTACGGTAGAGGTCCCTGGTAATCCGAAAGCACCCACAGCTCTTCTTCAACAACTGCTCGCGGTTGCAGATCACCACCTGGCCATGGGAATAGGTGACGACTCCCAGCGACTGCAGGCGGGTCAGATGCTCGGATGTCGTCGCTCGGTGAATGCCCAGCATGTTGGCCAAATTCTTATGCGTTAAAGAGAAATGCCCACGACCGCCATTTCGATCTTCCCATACCAGAAGCTTCTGACACAAACGTTGCAGCACAGTGTGATTCATTCGACAGGCGGTCCGCTGAGCCAAGCAGGCCATTCGATACAGTACATATCGATCGCACAAATGTTTTGCGGCTTTGCTCTGCTGGAGCATTTTGGTGAAGGTTTTCAGGTTCATCTCCAGCACCTCGCCCTGCTGTCGAACGACCGCGTGGCCTAGCATCAAAGCGCTGCCAGCTACCCGGGAGACACCGACGAACCCCTCGCGACCGACGGTCAATAAGTCGGTACACGCATTTTCATCCACGCAATATTCAATAGAAACGATAGCGTCGACCGGGAAGATAATGCGATCGACAACGCCGGGCTTCTCGAAGACCTGTTGTCCCATCTTCAGATATTTCGAGAGAGGTCGATCCTCAAAACCCGACACACAGAGGTGTCGAAGCTGATTCAAAAACTCGTTCTTAGAATTCTCCAAGCCTGTTTCAAACATGGTCCCGCTCTCCATCAAAACGCTGAGAAGCCCTGCTGATTAGCCACTAACATAGAGCTAAATCGCTCACAAGTCAAACAATCGCCCAAGCGAGGTGATTGTAGGACATCAATCGCAAACGTATGGGGCGACGCATGGCGCAGAGCTGCGCATGGAGGCGGACGGTATTCATCGCGTAAGTTCTGCTGTCGCGCACATAAACACATAAAACTGAATTTAGCGGGGCGCGGAACTCGCTTCGCAGGCTAGAGAAGGACGAAGTCGTCTTGCCAGACTTGCAGCACGTCGCTGGGGAGCACTTCAGCGGCGACTGCCGAGGACATCATTTGCTGTGCTCGCTCGACTGAGAGCTTGTCTTGCTGCGCGGCCGGATGGACTAGAATGAATGCCGCTTTGGCGGCCAGCGACTGCGGGTGTTGGCGATCCATGGCCATATCGGCGATGGCCAAGGCGATCTCGATTGGCAAATCCGGTACTGCGAAAGTTCGATTCCTGCCTTCGATGCGCAGCACGATGCGCTCGCCTTCGAATTCTACAAACGAGGCCAAATTCGAATTGCCAAATGAGAACGATTCGGCCGCTTGCATGCCCGTTAGCGCACTGTCGAGATTTTTTCTGAAGCGCTGAACCAGTTGCTCGATGGTGGTCCAGCGTGCCAGTTGCTGTGCCTGGAGGCGGGTTCTGGCCAGCGGCCGCAGGCTCTCCAACTGAGCGGACGCCTGGGTGAATTGGTGTTGACCAATAGCCTTGCGAACAGCCAACATGCCTGCTGTCCACTGCTGCCGCTCGTCGTCGCTCAAGGAGCCGCCGTCGATACCCGCCGCGGTGCTAGCTGCCGGCGTGTCGCTGTCCGACGTGTCGCTGTCAGTCAGGAAACTATTTGGCACTGCGCTTTCGACTGGAGTCTGGCCGGCGTCGGGCCCCGCGGCCACGCTCTGCGTCAACGATTCGCCCGCAGGCAGAATTGCCTCGATGCCGGGCACAGACGGCAGGCCACTGCGCCTGGGCCGGGGACTGGGCACACTAGCAGACGCAGACTGGTCGGCAGTGCTCGTCGGGTTGGCCGATGCTGCGACACTGGCAGTCGCCTGGGCGGCGGGGTTTTGAAATGCGCCCAGCGAGCCACCAGCAGCCTGGAGTCGGGCCGACGGCGTCTGCTGAGCGGCGCTAAGGGCCGGTGCGGGCACATGGGCATATTGCACTCGCCAGTAAGCGAGCCCCAGTACAAGCCCCACGGCAGCCAGTGCGCCCATCGTCCGCAAGAACGCGTTGGGCCCCCGCATCTTTCTCAGTCGCCGCTTAAGAGGGGCTTCCAGCGGCTGTACGGCCGACGGCTCGCTTGGCGTCATCCGCACGGAGCGCTGCGTGGTGGGAAGTTTCACTGCGCCGGCGACGGAATGCGCATTCGGCAAAGCGGCATCCACAGGCTCAGGCACCGCATTGGGCTTCAACAAACTCAGCAATTTGTCAAAATCCTGTGCATATCCCGCAGCCATGTCAGGTGAGCGGCCGGCCAAGAATTCGGCGGGACGAAAGGCCGCACTCGCATCCCCCGCCGGCAGTAGCGCCTGGAGCTCGCTCAGTTCCCAGGTCGGCAATCGAGTCCCACTTGAAGGCTCAACGCTCGCCCGCGTGCGCGCGGCCGATGTAACAGCTAATGCCCCATAGACAGCTTGCCACTGCTGATCGTAACGCGCTTTGTGAGCCTGTTTGAGCAAGTGCTGTTTGCCAAGCTCGAACAGTTTGCGAGCGCGATCGAGCTGCGGTCCAGTGGGCCCCTTCGCATGATTCGCTTGGGCATGCGTCTGCACATGGCTCGCCAGCCGCTTGAGCGCGTGCTGAATGCGAGCCGGATCGGACTCCAAAGGTTCCAGTCCCAATAAACCATATAAATCGGGGAGCCGTCTAGGCGCTGAGCGGCTGCCGTCAGACATATTCGTTCTCCCCTTCTAATTATTTGGCTGCTTAGGCGGTCATGCTCTCCATGGCCTGTTCCAGTTTAGCCTGCGGCGGCATACCGCGAAACGTTTCCGCAATTTCACCGTTTTTGATCAGCAGCAAAGTAGGGATGCTCTGAATGCCATACTGGCTGGTAACATTGGGGTTTTCGTCGATGTTAATCTTGCCAACCTTCACCGTCCCCGAGTATTTCTCTGCCAACTGGTCAATCAGCGGCGCGATTTGGCGGCACGGACCGCACCAGGGAGCCCAGAAATCCACGAGCACACCTTGCGAGGACTCTAGAACTTCTTGCTTGAAATTGTCGTCGTTGAATTCGACCGTATGCTGACCCATGGGTTCGGTTCCTTGTCCGTGTTGGTTAAGTAAATAATAGTTCATGCAATCTAAGGCATCGCGGGCCAATCGTCAATCGACTGACACTTGAATTGCCCTACTCGCCCGCCAGTGGCGTCTGCTACTAGGATAGCCAGCCCGTCGTCGAAATGTCGAGCTGGGCGGCAGTGCTCCACAACAACCAGTTTGCCACGCGCTACCTTCTTGACATTTCTCGTTGAATAGAGGTTCAGTGATGTGTCACGCAGCAGACCTACTGAATCCCCTTCCAAGTGACTAACGCGGTTTTCGGCGACTATGTGCGCTGCGCACCCAGGCGAGCCAGCACGTCGGCTGGCTGAAGCTGGCGCTTAAACAGAATGGGCTGACCAAACTGGCTAGGTATACGAGCCTGATTCTGCTCTGGCACCGCGAGCAAAATCTCGTATTGCCGAAACTTCTCCAACTGCTGAGCTTTGTACTGCAGATATTCAGGTGTCCAGAAGCCGATGATTTCGAGCAGTACGCGGCGCCCGTCCTCAGCTACCAAGGTAAAGTCGGGCGTGAACACGCTCTGGCCCGCATGCAGGATGTCGCTCTCGCGCTCCAGTTTCCAGCCGCTGAGCTGTGAACGCTCCCACGCCGCTGCGAACTGAGCTTCCACCTGGCTGTCGAACTCGGCTAACTCGCTCGCGGTGCTGTGCAATCCATCGCGGCAGGAGAGCTCCAGTCGGTAGCGCCGGCCCCAGCGGTTAACGATCTGAGCGCTAGCGCGCCAGTGATCGCAGGCCAGCAGACCAGGCAGGAAGCGGGCCATCGCCACTCCATAGCGGGTGGATCGCCTAAGCACGCTGGCCGGTCCATCAAAGCGAAAACAGTAGCTACCGTCAGGCTCGCGGCGAATGGAGTGCATCAGCCGCGCTAGCTTCGCATAGCGCAGGATCGCCTTATGATCCTGTAGCGACCAGACCATCAAGCGCTCTGCACCGTACATGGCTGCCTGAGTCTGCGCCACGTTGTAGCGCGCCAGCAGGGCCGGAGCCGATTCGTAACCTTCGAACGATGCCAGGCATTGGAATTCAATCACGTCGGCAAACAATTTGGAGTCGATGTGTTCCCAACTCAAATTCAACTCGGCGGCGATGCGCTGTTTGACTTCACTCTCCAAATTGCAGTACACCCCCTCGACGCGCGATACCAGCGGATGGCTCTTGGCAGCCAGCAGAAAGACTTGTTGACGCAGCTTGGCCGCTGTACGCCCCGGGTCGCTGGCATACCGGCCGCGTTCGTCCAGCAATTTCTGAAAGGCCGCGATGCGACGTCTGGGACAATCCTCATGGGCGGCCATGGCCGCTTCAACCTGCCGATGCAAATCGCGGCGAGTGCGTCCAATGCCGGCAGAATAAATATCTAAGAACTTCTGCGCGTAGCCTACGTAGTCGCGATGCGCGGAGCGGCTGAGCCTATCCGGAATCGCCCGTCCCGTAGCGTCATCGTAGACTACGATCGCTTCCTGTCTGGTCAACACTCTATCACTGCCATCGCATGAAAATGGTTAGACGCCCGCACCCTTTGCTCGACAAAAGTCGCTCCAAACTGACTGACTGACTGACTGACTGACTGACTGACTGACTGACTTAAAATTCTACAGCTCCATCGCAGCGCGGCGTTGCCGTGCGCGGGCGACGTCGCGCGTTTGACGGGTGACCACTTCATATAGCACACCGCGACCAAAGCGACTGCGACGCAGGATTCGTCCGAGCCGCTGAACGGCCTGTCTAGGGCTGGAACTGCCGCCAATGACAATGGCGACTTTGACGTCGGGCAAATCGACCCCTTCGTCGAGCACGCGGTTGGCAACCACGGCCGGATAGCGTCCCTCCTCCAAACCACTTAAAATGTCCAGCCGCTCGCGCTTGCCGCAGTGGCTGAGCAAACAAGGAATCAAAAATCGCCGCGAAATGTCGCGTGCCATGGCGTTGGTACCGGTGAAGATCAAACAGGGTTCGCCGACGTGCAGTCGAAACAGGTCCTCCAAGACACGCAGTTTTTCTTCGGCCCGATCCTCGATGGCCGACTTGGCGTGAAAAGCTCGCACAGCCTGTCGCGCCCCTGCATCGCGACCGCTCTCGCCACACAACTTCTGCCAAGTAAAACTTGCATCGTCCTGGCGACGCTGAGCCATGTACTGCTGGATGAACTGAGACAGCTCGTCGTAGCGCTGGCGTTCGGCCGGTGACAGATAAACTGGAATGCGGTGCTGGTCATAATCCGCCAGCGTGTCCCCGCGGGCGGCCTCCAAGTGCTGCTGGTAGCAAATCGGACCAATCAACTGCTCTAGCAAAACTTGCCGACCATCGCCACGATAGGGCGTAGCGGTCAGCCCCAGGCGATAGGGTGCCGCGCACATGCGGGCGGCGTCCTGGCGAGCAGGCCCGGGCAGGTGATGACACTCATCGAATATGACCAAAGCGAATTGATTGCCGATCCGGGCCATGTGTAAAAAGGCGCTGTCATAGGTGGTCACCGTCAGCGGGCTCAAGCGATACACGCCGTCTCCCATGATGCCCGCATCGATACCCGTTCTCAACAAAATCCGCCGATGCCACTGGTACATCAAGTCCCGCACCGGGGCCACAATCAGCGTGCTGTGCGCCACCGACATCATCAGCTTCAAGGCGACTTCCGTTTTGCCTGTCCCCGTGGGCATGACGATACAGCCGCGACGCGCGGCGAGCCATGCCTCGATAGCGGATTGCTGGTCGGGCCGCAACTGAACCATCTGCGCCTGGGCCGACCGAGGAGCCGAGCGCCGCGTATCGGCAGCAGTCGCCATCGCAGCAGTCGCCAGATCGGCAGCAACCACGCCTGCAGCAGCCAGATCGGCCAGCCGCTCCAAGCCTCTCCAGTTGGGCACGCTGTCGGTCCAGGCACTCTTCAGTCGCCGCTGCAAAGTGGCGCATACGTCGGCATAGGCAAGCGCATCACAACGGAACTTGCCCACCCGTCCGTCGAATACCCAGCGGTTGTCGGGGAAAACGCGCTCTACGAAGCGTTGGCTAACACCGCCAAGCAACAATGTTCCCTGATCAAAGACAAGTTCCGGAGTCGCAGACATTGTAACCGTCCTTCGCACACCGCTAAAAAGCCATCCCACCTCGCACCGCCACTGGGTGCAGTATCGCCAACGATTTCTCGCCGACGATCAACTGCCTC
>JBEBXX010000062.1:0-8094 GCA_040391435.1 Aureliella helgolandensis
CATCCCCTCAGCCACCACTAACTCCACCCTAGCTCATTCACTCCGCCAAACTCATCTTCTAACATTCAGCTAAGAGCATCTGATCGGCGGAGCGATCAGCGACTCAGAGAAGGTCACCACGATGCCAGTTCCTGATGGTATGTATTTTTTTGTAGATCCCAACCGCTGCATCGGCTGCCAATCCTGTGTACAGGCGTGCTCGGAGTGCGATACGCACAAAGGGCATTCGATGATCCATTTGGAGACCGTCAATCGCTATCAGTCGCCACAGACGCTCCCCGTGATTTGTATGCACTGCGATTCGCCCACGTGTGCAGAGGTCTGCCCGGCCGATGCGATCAAACGCACAGAAGACGGGGTAGTTCAGTCCGCGCGCAAGCCGCGTTGTATTGCCTGCAATAACTGCGTGTTAGCTTGTCCATTTGGAGTTCCCAAAATGGAGACCTCCATGGAATTGATGATGAAGTGCGATATGTGTTACGATCGTACCAGCGTGGGTAAGAAGCCGATGTGCGCCACGGTCTGCCCCAGTGGTGCGCTGCATTTTGGCACCATGGCAGAAATTGAAGCCGCGCGACCGCTATCGCAGCCGCTGAATGAATTCCGCTTTGGTGCTCAAATCATTCGGACCAAGGTTTTGATGATGGTGCCGCGCCAGTCCCCCGTAACGCACCTCGATGTGATGGACGGCATGTTCGAGAGCGAATCCGACCAGGCCGACGACGCCATGTTGGCTGGCGCGATTTTTCAATTACCAATTATCTAAGGATGTGAGGCCGACAGATGAAATCGAGCAGCGGTCCCTTGCATAGCTTCCCCGACGGTGGAACGGAAGCCGAGCAACCCAAGTGGCGCAAAGACTTTCCGATCGACGTGGAGGCGGATGAGTACGGCGCACGACGCGACTTCACCAAGTTCATGGTGTTGACCAGCGTGGCCTTTGTATGTGGGCAGGTGTGGATCGGACTGCAAAGTCTATTTCGCAAAGACAAGCTCGAGGAGCGCGCGATTGCCAAAGTAGCCGACGTGTCGGTCGGCCAGTCCATTCTGTTTGACTATCCCACCGACCGCGACCCTTGTTTGTTGATGCGGCCAGCGGAGGATGCGTTCATCGCCTTCTCCAATCAGTGCACGCACCTGATGTGTCCTGTGCGGCCCGATTTAGAACAAAACCGGCTGCACTGCCCTTGTCATGAAGGTTATTTCAATGCGACCACTGGCAGTCCGGAGGCCGGTCCGCCGCGCCGACCGCTGCCGAGGATCGAACTACGCATCGAAAATGGGACGATCTATGCGACCGACGTTCAACGAGGTAATTCATGACTGATCGCTCGCAAACTCGCCGACAACGCCTAGCCATCGTGTATGGCATTATGTCCATCGTGCTGCTGTTGGTGGTCATGCAGCTATGGTTGCTGACGGCCACGATGAGTCTGTGGTTGGGTGGCAATTCGCAAATCGTATGGCCTGCAGCGCTGGCCAGCCTAGTCTGTCTGGGCTTGAATATGGGGTTGTTGCGATATTTAATACGGCTTGACCGTTGATGAGTACGCTCCAACAAGCGATCGCAGCCCTCAACCCGGCCTATTTTGCTTTGGTAATGGCGACAGGTATCGTGTCGCTGGCCTGCAACTTACTTGACATGCCGCTCGTAGCACTGCTCCTGTTTCGACTAAATATCGTGCTGGCCGTAGTGCTGACTGTTCTAACAGCCTTGCGCGTGATTCTCTTTCCGCGCCGCTTCTTCGCCGACTTGATCGACCATAATCGAAGTGTCGGTTTTTTCACCACGGTCGCGGCGTACTGTGTGCTCGGAGTGCAATTCCTGTTGATCGCCAAGCTGCCCATGTTTTCGCAGGTTCTGTGGGGCATCGGGGCGGGTTTAGGTTTCGTATTGACCTACACCATTTTCACGAGTCTGGCCGTCAAGAAGGACAAGCCGTCACTGGCCCACGGCATCCATGGCGGCTGGCTGGTCTCGGTGGTGGCGGGACAGGGCGTCTCGTTGCTTGGGAGCATGTTGGCTCAAGAATTTGGCATCTATCGCGAGCAGATGCTCTTCTTTTCGCTCTGCCTGTGGCTGGCAAACGCGATGTTGTATGGCTGGATTATTTGCTTGATCTTCTATCGCTATTCGTTCTTCCCTCTGAGTGCGAAGGAATTGTCTCCCCCATATTGGATCAACATGGGGGCGATGGCGATCAGCACGCTGGCGGGCGTTTCGTTGATCTCGGTGTCGGAAGGCTCGACTACTCTGCAGCACTTTTTGCCAACCATCAGAGGATTCACGCTGCTGTTCTGGGCGACTGCAACTTGGTGGATTCCGATGTTGTTGGCGCTGGGCTTCTGGCGGCACGGCTACATGCGTTTCCAGATGGCCTATGATCCGCAGTACTGGGGAGTCGTCTTTCCACTGGGCATGTATACCGTGTGCACTTATCGCCTGTGTGTTGATTTCGATTTGCCGTTTCTAATGCCGGTCCCCCGGATGTTCGTCTATATCGCCTTGGCTGCTTGGACAGTGACCTTCATTGCCATGCT
Source organism: Aureliella helgolandensis (assembly GCA_040391435.1). Classification (GTDB taxonomy): domain Bacteria; phylum Planctomycetota; class Planctomycetia; order Pirellulales; family Pirellulaceae; genus Aureliella; species Aureliella helgolandensis_A. The sequence goes on from JBEBXX010000062.1 coordinate 2,542, forward strand.
GCGATCGCTGGTGCGTCAAGCCTGGCCTCGTGCCGCGGAAAGAACGCAGGGGGAGGTGCCCGGTTGATGTGCGGCACTAGTAAGCTGGCCATTAAAATCCCTGCTGCGAGTAATCGCGGCGGAAAAAAAAGTCCGCCGTCCAGTCCATAGCCACGCGGACGCGGCGTCCCCAGCCAGGCATGATAGCCAAGTAGACCGTGCGCCACAGGACCCAAGCTGGCCACCCGGTCAAGTGCATGCCCCATACGTCAGCGATAGCCTGCCGTCCGCCGAGCGGTGCCATGGTCCCTTTGGTGTGATAGCGTAGCGGCTTGGTACTGTCGCCTGACAAAAACGCGGCCAGGTTGTCAGCGGTCTGCAGCCCCTCACGCAGCGCGTGCTGAGCCGTGGGAGGATAGGCGTTGCCATCCGGATCCGGATTGGATGCACAATCCCCAATGGCCCAAATATTTGACTGCTGCTTTACTCGACAGTCCGCATCGCAGTCCAAGTAGCCGTGCGAGGTCTTCGGCAAATCCAACGTCTCCAGCAGTGGTGGGGCGGCAACTCCCGCAGACCAAATCAACGTATGCGCTGCAATCGACTGACCGCTTTGTAGCACGAACGACTTCTCAGCTACATCGCTCACACTCTCGTTGAGCAATATTTCGACGCCCTGCCTCGTAAGAATTCTGCACGCCTTACTCGATAGTTTCGCGTCCAACGTTTCGAGTATGCGATCCGCGCGCTGAATGAGGATGACGCGCACATCGGACTCGCGCACATGCGGATAGTCGCGGATAGCCTCGCGCAGAAAGGCATTGAATTCACCGGCAGCTTCTACGCCCGTATAGCCTGCTCCCACTATCGCAAACGTCAACCAACTTTGGCGTTGCTCGTGGTTGGGACTCAGATTGGCCATCTCCAGCATCTGAATGGCACGATCGCGGAGAACCATAGCGTCGGACATCGACTTCAGCCCATAGCCATATTCGTGCAGGCCGCTAATTGCCGGCATGCGGGTCACACTTCCCAACGCCAGTACCAAATGGTCGAACTCCAGCGGCAGCGCATCGCCAAACGATGGCTGGACCGTCACAACTTGTCGCTCCAGATCGATAGACTGTACATGTGCCATCACAAAATTGCAGTGCTGTAGGAAGCCGCGGAGCGGCACAGTCACGTGTCTGGGTTCCAGTGCCGACGTCGCGGCCTCGATCAGCATAGGCGTAAACGTAAAATTATTCTGTGCGTTCACCAGCGTGATCTCGACAGGCCGTTGACGCGCTTTTTTCGCCAGTCGCCGAGCACAATAGGCTCCTGCGAATCCGCCACCTAAAATCAAAACTCGGGCTGGCTGGTTCTGCATTTGGATAATGCCTGAGAGGATTAATGGTTGGGGTCTGCCGAGAAAATCTCGATGCTAATCGCGTCCGTAGTTTTCAGCGACGGCTCTAGATTTCTAAGCTCGGTGCGTCCGCTCCGCACGATCAGCAGGACTGAACCTTCTGCGATGCGTTGATCGTAGCGCATGGCAGCGTGCTTGGGGATTCCCCAGTGCAACAGTTCGCCGAACAGCCCTCCAGCTGCCGCACCACCGAGAATCCCCAAGATGGGACCAGCGATCAGCACCGGCGCGACAATCGAACCTAGGCACAGCGGCAGCATTGCCGCGCCACCCAACAGGGCTCCAATTTCGGCGGAATGGGCTACCGAGTGCTTATCTCCCTCCTTGGATGCTTCGATACTCGGATCCTCCGCATCCAACTCCGCGAGCGCTTCTTCGTGCCCGCGCCAAGCGACGGAGACCGAGTCGGCCATGTAGCCATTTAAGCGCAGTATCTCCAGGGCAACTTCGGCCTTGTCCATCGAGGCGTACTCGGCGATTAGACAATCAATCTTCATTGGATTCTCCTGTAATGCATACCGCTGCGGTACAGCTCGGGTCGCAACGAGGCGTTGGCAAACTGGCGGATCGTGTCTTCAGCGCAGGCTACCAACAAGTTGAAAACATCAGCTATTCTCGTACCATGCGTCCGTTAGGGTCAGTCTGGAACCGTCCGGTTGCAAATGGTGGCTGCGCATAACGACGCCGCAAACACACACAGCTATAATACAGTTTGCGCTGTAGGCCGCACATTTCGCCCAATGCGCTGGGCTCTTTTTACTCGCTCAGCATTATCATCCTTCGCCCATTGTTCGCTTGCTACGGAACGACCATGCCCGCCTTCAATACTCGCTCCCGCTCAGCTAGCTCCCGCCCCGATAACTTGCTTGCCAATTTGTATAGGCTGCTCCGCGGTCTGTTGCTGATGCTCGTCGTCAGCGGCTGGACTGTCGCTGCCTGGCACGCCGGACCGATTGCCTGCGCCACTGAGGGCGCGAGCGCGACCAGCCAACTCGCCCGCGGACAGGCAATCTACCGCGAAACGTGCGCAACCTGCCATGGCGAAAATGGGCAAGGAGTTGCAGAGGCCTATGGCGACCCGTTGATCGGAGATGAATCGGTTGGGCAATTGGCCAAGCTCATCGAACGCACGATGCCCGAAGGCGAGCCCGAGACGTGCGTCGGCGACGACGCGCATGCCGTGGCTGCATTTATTCATCATCAGTTCTACAGCGAAGCGGCTCAGTTGCGCAATCGCCCGCCGCGGATCGGTCTGGCTCATTTAACTGGGAATCAATTGCGGCAGAGTTTGGCCGACCTTTATGAACAATTTGACGGCCATGCCGACGCCAGCGTAGAGCGCGGGCTAAGCGGCATCTACTTCGACGGGCAGCGATGGGATAAAGACAAAAAGAAGATTGAGCGAGTCGATCCGGTGCTCGACTTCGACTTTGGACACGAGGGACCGGGCGAGGGTGTGGACGCTGAAGCGTTTTACATCTATTGGCAAGGCGGAATCTGGGCCGAGACCACGGGACGCTACGAAATCGTAGTCAACAGTACGTGTTCTTTTAAAATGAACCTCGGCACCCTGCAGCGCGAGTTCATCGACAATCACACTCAGTCGGGCGACAAAACAGAATTTCGCCAAAGCGTTGTCCTGACCGCCGGACGAGTCTACCCTTTCAAAATTGATTTCACGCAGCGCAAGCGCAAAACAGAGCAACCACCCGCCAGCATCCGTTTGAGCTGGGTTCCGCCCGGAGGCATCGAACATGTAATTCCCCAGCGCAATCTGTGGCGGTATCCTAGTCCGCCTACCTTTTCCCTGCAGACAACATTGCCTCCCGATGATCGCAGCTACGGTTTCGAACGGGGCGTAGCCGTCGACCGGCAGTGGGACGAATCCACTACCGCCGCGGCCTTAGAGTTCGGACAAATCGCAGCCACTGAGCTGTGGCCCAGCTATCTCAAGTCCAAACAAAAACAGCCGGGAGAACTGCGAGACAAGATGCGCGCGTTCCTCGAGCAGATCGTGCGCACCGCTTTTCGTCAACCCTTGACCGATGAGTTGCGTGAGTCGTACATCAACAAGCAGATCGCCGCCGAGGAGGACGATGTCGAAGCCATCAAGCGTTCGCTGCTGATCGCACTCAAGTCGCCCCGCTTCCTCTACCCCGCGGCTGATCTGGATCAAACTGAATCGCAGCGCGTAGCCAATCGACTGTCGCTGATCCTATACGATTCGCTACCAACCGAAGCCGAACTGCTAGCCGCCGTTGCTGAAGACCGCTTCCACACGCCACAGCAGGTCCGCGAGTATGTCAACAAGCACCTGGGCGACTTGCGCGTGCGCGCCAAAACGAAGAACATGTTGCACGAGTGGCTAAATATTGGCCAAGCCGAAGAGATAGTCAAAGATGCAGAATTGTTCCCGGGCTTTGACGCTGCCTTGGTGGACGATCTACGTCGCACGCTGGATGCTTTTATTGACGAAGTAGTCTGGGGAGACAGCGGCGATGCGCGGCAGTTGTTCAATGCAAACTGGACCTATACTACGCCGCGGATGGCCGAGTTTTACGGCCCGGCATATCAGCCCGCCGAGCCGTTTGGCACCCATCGCGTGGCGCGCACCAAGGAAGCTCCTGCAGAAACACACCTGGGACTGCTGACACAACCCTATCTGCTCAGCCGACTGGCGTATCATAGCCAGACATCTCCGATTCACCGTGGCGTGTTTATGATTCGCTACCTGCTCGGCCGCACCCTGCGTCCCCCGGCTGATGCTTTCTCACCGCTCAGCCCCGATCTGCATCCGGATTTAACCACGCGCGAGCGAGTCCACCTACAAACTAGCCCCGAAAGCTGTCAGGTGTGCCACATCAAGATCAATGGGCTCGGCTTTACGCTCGAGAATTATGACGCAGTGGGCCGCTATCGCGAGTCAGAAAAGGGGAAAGCGATCGATGCTTCGGGGACGTATACCAGCCGCGATGATCGGACTGAGACGTTCGCATCGTTGAGCGAAGTCTCGCATTACTTGGCTAACAGCGACGATGCAGCCCGGGCGCTCGTCAACCGCGCGTTTCAGTACTTCGTCAAACAGCCGGCGGCCGCCTACGGTGCCGATACGCTCGATCAACTGACCGAAGAGTTCAAGAGCAACAACTGCAAGCTGCGCGATGCAATCGTCGAGATCGCCGTGCTGGCCGCTACTCAGCCGGGCGCCGAGCCATAGTCTCTCGGTAGCCGCTAGGATTCCAATGCCGAATCATTTTGCGGGCTGCGCAGCTTGAGCATGGTGACTTCGTTACCACACGGGTTGTAGCAGACTTCGTTCATCATTTCGTTAATGAGCATCACGCCTCGACCATTGGTACATAGCAAATGTTCGTCATCGCGTGGATCGGGCAACTTGTCGGGGCAAAAGCCTTCCCCTTGATCGTGGAAACGCATGTAGACCGCCTGCGGTGAGACGCGGAATTCTATTTCGACCGATTTGTCTGCAGCCAGTTTATTGCCGTGGGTCACGGCATTGACCATCGCTTCTTCGGCAGCCATTTGGACGTGAAATGAATCGCGGCCCTCCCACTTCGAGTCGTGCATGGCGGCCATCAATTTCTCGATAGCTCTGTGCCCCGCGTCGACATCGCTAGGAATCGTTTCCAGCAGTTTCCAGACCCATGTCGGTTCGACCATGCGCTGCTCCTAAATGCGAGCGACAGATGAAATCCCAGCCGAAAATTATCAGACGAGAAGCACCAGACGAGAACTACAAAAGACAAGTTATCATGAGAGAAACGACTGACGACACATTACGTAGGCACGCCAAACGCCTTGAGCGCCTCGGCTTCGCTCTTGCGAATGTCAAAGACCCTATTTAGGCGAGTGATTGTGAAGACTTCCAAAATCTCCGCTTTAAGATTGCACAGCCGCAGCACACCGCCGACCTGCTTGATCTTCTTGTCCAACAGAATCAACTTATTGAGCGCTGCGGAAGAGAGGAAATCGACGCCTTCGAAATTCAGCAACACGTGCTTGACGTGGTCGACGTCCACCAACGAGAGCATCTCGGCACCCAACTCCTCAATGTTACCGCTATCGACGATCTTCTTGTCGGAAAAACGCACGGTGGCTAACTCACCAATCTTTGCAACTGATAAGCGGCGTCTATCTGTCATCGGGTT
>JBEBXX010000063.1:0-8030 GCA_040391435.1 Aureliella helgolandensis
ATCCTCAGGCAACATCATGTTGTTGCCAGACGCGTTGCCAGGCGCAGGAGGATTCAGATCGGTCTTGTCCTCGAGCCACTTCCAACCTAAGGGATTGCGCAGCTCCTGCTGAGCCAACAAGCCCCACGGCGTCCCTTTATGTTCGGCTGCCACTGACTCCAGTAGCTCGAGAGCCCGCTCGCCCTCTTTCTCCAAGCGGCTGCCGACGCTGATTTCAGCATCGGGCTGCAACACCCAGGTATTGTTCTCAGGGCTCTCAAACTTCATGCCACGCTTGGCTTTGGCCAACATGGCGTTATAGCCTTCGGCTCGCACCTTGTGCGCCAGCACTGTGCCGTAAGCCAAATCAAATCCAGCCAACCAACGCGGCGCGGCCTCCTGATCGCGATGAGGATCCCCCGTGCGCAGAACTTCTGCCAAGGCAGCCAACTGGGGCTCAAGCCGTGCGGCCTGCTGCTGCGCGACCGTAAGGGCTGTGGCCAAGGCTGCATCGTCGCTACGCACGAAACGCAACACCGGTTGCTGCAGCGTATCGACGCGCGGCGCTTGCGCTGCTCGGACGAGCGTTTGTCGCAGCGGGCTATCCTTCAAACGCTGCATGTAACCCTCGGGGGATACATAGTCCGGACGGTATTTCTCCATCACCTCGGGATCAAAGAAATACTCAAAGCGCGAGGCAAATGGACTGATCTCCCCCGCTTTAACTCGGCCGCCAACGCGCCGATTGGGGTGAACATTAAAAAATATCCCGCCGGTCTCGTAGGCTAAACGGCTCAGTGCATACGGGCCGAAACCTGAGTCGATCACCGGCTCGTTAGCAAAATCTTCGCGATACCCCAAGCGCACACGCTCGGGCAGAACCGATTCCGGTCCCTGGTCCACCTCAGCCCACTGAGCGGACTGGTCATACTTCGGGTCGGGATCGATATACTTCACATATGTCAGGTCGCGACCAAACGGAGCAGGGACCCCGATGATGTGCACCGGTATAGCATACTTGCGGCACTCTTTGATGGTGGCGTCGAGTCCGTTGGCGTCATCGCCACGCTCGTCGGTAACGACGATAAATAAAACGTTGCGCTGACTGCCTGCTCCGCCACGCGCGGTGCGATAGCTCTTGTACTTTTCGATCCCCATGTACAGTGCGGTAAAGACTCGCTCAATTCCACTATCGTCTTGAACCACGTTATCGATCGATGTGCGGATCTCATCGATGTCGGCCGTCGGCTTGGGAGTGAGCAAGCTGACTTCGTTGCCAAAGGCAATAATGCTAGTCAGCAGAGGTTCATCTTTGTTGGACTTCTTGGCCTGCGCTTGTCGACTGCGGCCGACAATTCCCAGCTCTTCATAGATTCGGTCAAACCGATCGCGAACTTCTTGGCGGCGGACTTGCAGGCTGCCCGATTGATCGAAGAACCAAACCACCAGCGTCGGTCGCTCCTCCATGGAACGCAAAATCTCGTACGTCACGCGGTCGACCGCACCGTCAGTACCGCTGGTGGCAATGCTGGTGGTCCCTTTGACAACGCTGTCACTGCGGACCAGCGCCATGGCTTGATTGATCTGATTGCTGAGATCAAAAGTCATGTCGGGCACGGCGGCCTCAAACGATGGCGCTGGAATTGCTGACAGCTCAGCCAGTAGCGGCGCGGCGCTAAGGGCCATCCCTGACTCGAAGTTGCTATTGGCACCAACTTCCGTCGCCGGCTCATCCGAGATAGCGACTTCGTCAATTAGCCGCAGCGGTTCCTCCTCGACTAGCGCCACAGGCTTGAACGTAAAAACGTCAGGCGCGGCGACCATGATCGGAACAATCGACAGCGATAAGATCAGCACTACGTGGAAAACACGGCTGACCAGGAAAGCTTGCGAGTTTCCATTTGACCATTCACTCAGTGGCTGGCCGGTATTTTCGAAGCTCTCGTCTGACTGGCCGCTGATGTCGTCGTGTGCAAGGCGTTTTAGCATAGCTGCGTGTAATCCCGACTCGGTCGAACGGCCCTGATTATGGAGTACCTCAGGCCCATTATATCCACCGTAGCGAATTTAATCGAGCCACGCGGCCGTGCGCGGCCCGCCTGTCCACGCACAGCGATCAATGTCGCGATCTACGCCTGTTATCAGATTGCAGATTGCAGATTCTCAGCCGCACGGCTAAGGGGCTCCTGCCGCTTGCGGCTGCGCGTCCTTGCCTAAGATTATGACCGAGCCTCCAAAACCAGACTGCGTGGCCTGATTGTAGATGTAATCCGCATCGAGCGCCTTGGTGATCCGCTGGCTGGCCTCATACAGGTGTGCCTTCGAATAGGCATCCAGCGTCTTGTCGCCGGATTCCAAGTCTCGATCGATGCTCTTTTTGAGGTCGAGCAATTCCATGATGCACAGATTCGAAATGGCTTTGTAAGCGGCCGAAGATCCATTGCCTGGAAGGGTCAGATCGATCAATCGTTCCAAATGCTCGCGCTGCAGATTGCGTCTCAAGCTGCTGATCATCGGATTGCGCGCGGTGAATTCCTTGTCTAGCTCGCCGTTGAGTTCGCTCCAAATCTCGGCCGAAATCGAGTCTAGCAGCTCCGGCAGCGTAAAGGCCTCCTCATCGGCGGGGACGCGGAATTCATTGTCGTAAACTCGCCGCAAGGTGGTTGAGTTCATTAGCAACGTCAGGGCGGAGGCCTGCATAGACAAGATGCGGTCGTGAACTGGCCAGGCCGGGTCGCCGCCGCCGAAGCCGCGCATGAAGTCTTTGGTCAGCCGCGACAGCAATTCTGGCGAAAGCGCGTAGGCCGCATCGCGGAAGGTCGATTCAAGCACAAACTTCAGCGCTTCGCGCTGTCGCTCGGCCGATACGACTTCAATGGGCAACCGCTCTTGCGGATCTCCCTTCTTATCGCGGTTGACGTGCGATCCGCCAATCCAATTGGCCATCATACTCGTGTTCTTCATCTGCAAATTGAGCGTCAGTTCAAATCCCTCGCGGGCTTTGGTCCAACTATCGCCATCTTTAACATAGTCGGTCATCAACCGCTTGCGAAAGCGCTCGATCAGCCGCGCCAGTTCTTGAGCATAGCTCAGCGGCTCAGCGGAGAAGTCATAGCGGCGAGCCAAAGGATCGGGCCCGGTCGTATCTTCATCCGTGGCGTATTGCAGATCGGGTTCGCTGACCCGCGACAGGATCTTGTTCAAATCCTTTTCGAAGGTATAGCCGTACTCGATGGCCCACAGGTCGTAGGGGCCCAAGTCGATCATGGCATAGTCGCCTTGCTCCTCGCCTACGGCGATGTGCAGATTGATGGGCAGATAGTCCATGACAGAGCCAGCGAAAGCCTTTTGCTCTTTGATCTCAGGGCTGTTGATTTGGCTCAGCGAATAGATGCTACTGGCTTTAAAATTGTGTCGCAGCCCGAGCGTGTGCCCCACTTCGTGAGCCACCAAGTCGGCTAGTAACGGCCCGATGAATGCCTCGGGCATCCCGTCGAGCATCGACTCTTCTTCTTTTTTCTTCTCAGCGGCTGCCTTTTCTGCTGCAGCCTTCTCGTCGGCCTTCTTCTTTTCTTCAGCCTGCTGAGTCTTTTCTTCTTCGCTGAGCTGAGCGGTTTCTGCCTCGGCTGCTTCCGCCTTGGGCTGCTCGTCCTTCTTCTCCCCTTGCTCGTCGTCGTCCTGTTTCTCTTCGTCCTTTTTCTCCTCTGCATTCTCCCCTGCGTCCCCCTCCTTAGGCTCGTCGGCCAGCAGCAGCTCAGGGCCCATGCTGACGATCATGCGCATGATAGAGGCATCCAGACGGCGACCCGTAGCGGCTAGGCACAGCCCGTTGACTTGGCTGGTGCGGCCCACTAGGCCGTCGAGTGGGTGATCGCCCATCAGTTTGGTATTCCAATCGATGGTGCCCAAACCGGCGGCTCGCTCGGCCTGCTTGGTGCGCAGTTGCGAGATCACCTGCTGGCGTTGGCTCGGTTCGGCAAATCGCACGCGCGGGTCCCACGTGGGATGCTCATCCAGCCAGGCCAGCGTGTCGGGACCCATGCCCTCCATAGCCAGCAGCGGCATGTAATCGGCAAAGCCTTCGTTAAAATGCCGAATCCAGCCGTCGGTCAAAATGATGTCCGCGTCGAGAATTTGGCCTGTCTCGGGGTGCACCCGACTCGGGCCAATGGCTGTGCCTTCATTGTTGTTCAACCAGCGCACGAAATTATAGCGCACATCCTCGGGGTCTTTATCCATGTTCTCTTTCGTCGACTTGTCTTGATAGACAACTTCGATCGCATCGGAGATACCCACTCGTTCAAAGGCCTTGTTCCAGAACAGCACCCCCTGCTTGACCCATCGTCGATATCGCACGGGAGTCGTGTGTTCGATGTAGAACCGAATCGGCTCAACCGGAGGCGAGATCTTTAGCGATGGATCTCGCTTCTGCAGGTGCCAGCGATTGATGTAATTGACGTTCACCTCATCCTTCTTGTACTTGCCGTAGTCGGAGTACGACGTGGTGAAGTAGCCCACGCGCTGATCGGCCAGTCGTGGCGCATAGCCGGTGTTTTGCGGGATTTCGCTTATCGAGTAGTAGAGCGTCTGCAGATTGCCGCGGCTGTTGGGCATTTCAAAGGCCAGCTCGATGTTCTGCGGAAAGGCCTTGGCTTTGACGATTTTAGCTAAGCGAGGGTTTGTGCTGCGGCCATCTCCACCGAAGAACACGGGCGCATTGGCCACCAGCAGTTGATCGCCATCGATGACCGGACCGCCGCGCGGCGAGATGGTCAAGATCGGCAAATCCAACAAGACCTGTCCCGTAAACAGCCGATCGACAGAATCCTTGGATTCTCGGTCGCCCCCGGAGCGAATCTGCATATTAGGCGAGATCAGCGCCAAGCGTTTGTTGTACTCGCGCCACTGAACATAAAAGTCGCCAGCCTGCAGGCCCGCGAACGTCTGCCCGCTAGCCACCGTCAAGCCAATGAAGTAATTTTTGGTCGCATAGTTTTTGGGGAGTTCAATCAGTAACTCGCCTTCGTTCTCTTTGATATACAGCGTATACAGCGCCTGCGTCTCGTCGCTCGGTAGCTCAATCTTCTTGTACCCTTCGACGACTTTATCGAAGGCGGGATAATCTTCGGCGCTAGCTGCATTTACCCCACCGAGTGCGGCAAGCAATAGCCCCACGGAAAATAGTTTCAACGATCGCCATGCCATGGGCTTGAGACCTCTCACGAGACAGGTAGAGACGGGGAGTGAATGCTCTGCAATGCGGCACAGGCCGCTGTCCAAGTGTTCCATGCTAACCGTTTGCAGGCGAGGTCGGATCATCTGAACCGGTCGACTGGAGCCTGGCCGCCGAGAAACCTGGCAGATTGCGCCGCTTGTGCGGCCTTTGAGGCTCGGGCGGTCTAGCGGAACTCGCTCGTTATGATACCTAGAATTTTCTGACGTGGCTACGTTTTCGCTCTACGCCAAAACTTTTCTCAGCCGCGACGCTCGGCTGGAGTCCTAGTATTAGTATTAGCTGCCCACCCAACGACCGCAGGCCAGGGCTAGCTCGCCGCGCTGGCTACGACTGCGGCCCGCGCGCTGCAGGCTGAATCTTAAGCCCGACTGCCATGCGTGGACTTTTTATGCGGAACGCTAGCGGGGATTGAGCGAGTGCATCTTACTCACGGCCGCACGGAATTGCGCGGGCTCCACGTAGCCGTCCAAGCGATCGACATACTGTCGATCGGCTGAGAAGATGACCGTCGAGGGATAGCCCTTGATCTGCAGCACTCGTACCGCCTCGGGGTTGTCTTCCCGGGATAGCTTGAGCGGTACGAAATCGCGCATGACGGCGTCGGCGGTAGCCTGATCCTGCCACACGTTGGTCTGCATCATATCGCAGTGGTGGCAGTTGGCCGAGCGGACATAGACTAGGATTGGTTTGCCCGACTGAGCGGCTTCAGCGGCAGCCTGCTCGGCCGAACGCAACCACTGGATCTCGGCGTGGATCTCTTGACCACAGACGCTTGAACCCAGCAGTGGTGTAGTCGCCAGGATGAGTAGACCGGCCAGCGTTCGCCAAGCAGCCGAGGGTTGGATCAAGTGACGTTTTCTGCTCATCGCCTTCTCTCTCTGTGGAAGTTTTGGCACTGCGGAACTTTCGACTCGGTGACACGCGAATCCATTTCGCTCGCCACTCGCATATAGCGCACTTGGGTATGCGATAGCAGATCCCACCTTTGGCCGCCAGGGCGAAGCAACCGTGCCGGGGAAATGGGTCAAGGGCGGGCGGCGGCAGGCGCACGGCGGGTAGCGCGTGGGCGAATTAACGAGCTTCCCTGAACGCTTTCTCGATGTGTCCAACGGCGGTCGCTTTCGCGTGCAGACGGTTCAAACGTCAAACGCGCCACCATTTCTCAAGCCAAGCGGGTAAACTTGAGTCGTTCTGAAAAAAATGATTTGCAAATGGCTTTCATTTTGTTTGGACTATACGAATAATCAGGATGTCCATCTAACTCCGTGCGGTTGGACTGTATGGTTTGTGCGTTCAAGTGAAATCTACTTGTCTGGGATCTGCCAGTGCTTCTGAATTCGACAACGCCTGTAATTTCAACTACGAATGCCCGACGCCGTCACGTAGCTGATCTACTGCTAGCTGCGCGGCGGATGGCGATCGCCTGCTGCGGCGCCTTGGCTATGGCCGCGTGCCTCTCGCCAATTTGGCTGGCTCCGGTCCACGCCCAAGCTCCCGCGTTTTTCCCGCCTGCTACTTCGTCCATCGATTCCCTGCCACCGGCCAATAGGTCCCTGCCACCGGCCAATAGGTCCCTGCCACCGGCCAATGCGCTCGCCCCAAGCGAACTTCGCCCGATAGCTCCCGCCGTGGACGTCGCAGCCACTCAGGCGCGCGTGTCCGCTAAGCCATCGGTAGCCTCGGCTGACCGCGCACAGGGTGGAGCTACCTTTGTAGCTCTGGCGAGTGGACTGCAGTCGGTCTTTTCTGGCCGCGAACCAAGCACGCTGGTGGAGCTCAAAGCCCTCGAACTGCAGCAGTCCAAAGTCGCACAGGCGATCGAGCGGGTCACAGTCAATGTGCAGCAGGGCTCTGCACAAGGCAGCGGCGTGATCATCACGGCCGACGGCTATGTGTTGACCGCGGCCCACGTAGCTGGGGGCAAGGACCGCAATGCGACAGTCATCCTGAACGATGGAACTCAACTGCGAGCCCGCACGCTGGGAATGAATCGCGATAAAGATGCCGGGCTGCTGAAGATCGAGGACAGCCGCTTTGGACCGTGGCCCTACGCAACCATCGGTCGCAGCAGCGATTTGCGAGTCGGCCAGTGGTGCATTGCCTCAGGTCATCCCGGCGGATGGAAACCCGAGCGAGGTGCGGTGATTCGAGTCGGCCGAGTCCTGAAGATCAGCAAAAGTCGCGACGAGAAAGATGCACACACGCTGTTTACCGATTGTGCGTTGATCGGCGGCGACAGCGGCGGACCACTGTTCACACTGGAAGGCAAGCTGATCGGCATCCACTCGCGAATCGGCGCGAACGTGGAAGACAACATGCACGTGCCAGTAGATGTTTTTGCCACAAGTTGGGATCGCATGGTCAGCCGTGAAGTATGGGGCATGCTCCCCGGCTATCAGCCGGTCATCGGTGTAGGGGGGACGCAGGGCGACGATCGACCGCTCATTTCCTCGGTAGCACAAAACGGACCAGCCTACAAAGCGGGCATCGAGGTAGGCGACCTGATCGTGGCATGTGACGGCGTGAAAATCACTACCTTCGCCGAGCTTCGCCAACGCGTCGAGGAGAGCATGCCCGGCGACGTGATCGTGCTCAAGGTGCAGCGCGAGGGTCAAACCCTGCAGATTCCCGTCACGATCGGTGTCCGCGAGGGTTGATATGCCCCACACGGCCAGTCCTGGCTCGACGCCTTGACTATGCAGTGTGCACAATCCAAGGCAAACCGTAGTGCGGCGACGAATCGTCAGCTCCGTAGCCCAACTTGCCGTGCAATTCGATTAGAATAGAGCTCGGCTCAAATGAATTATTAGGAGTG
>JBEBXX010000064.1:0-7989 GCA_040391435.1 Aureliella helgolandensis
CAAGGCCCGACGGTACGACATAGGTCGCTTTTCGTTTAACGTATCCAAGGGACGCTGTCCGAAATGTGAAGGCGCGGGCTTTGTGAGCGTGGAGCTGTTGTTCCTGCCCAGCGTCTACACCCCCTGCCCTGTCTGTCATGGACAACGTTACAACGAAAAGACCCTGGAGGTCACCTACCGCGATAAGAACATCGCTGAAGTTCTGGACATGACCGTTGAAACGGCTCACGGGTTCTTTGTAGACGACGCCGCCGTACTGCGAGCTCTGGACGCGCTGTTGCAAGTTGGCTTGGGATACCTACGACTGGGGCAACCCGCGACGGAACTTTCCGGTGGCGAGGCGCAGCGTATTAAGCTGGCCACGGAACTGCAGCGTGCGCAGCGCGGAGACACGCTGTACGTTCTAGATGAGCCGACGACCGGCCTTCATCCGGCAGACGTGTCGATGCTGATGTCTCAATTAAACGGACTGGTTGACGCGGGCAACACAGTCATTCTGGTCGAACACGACATGCAGGTCGCCAGCAGCAGCGACTGGATCATCGACATTGGCCCCGGGGCTGGCGACGAGGGTGGACGGATTGTGGCAGAGGGCCAACCGCGTGAGGTGGCCAAGGCCAAGGCAAGCCGCACCGCTCCGTTTCTGCTCCCCAGTGTGGCCCGGCGCTCCGCGTCGGTCTCTACCACTCGTCCCTCTGCACAATGAACAGAGTGGCCCGCCGCTCCGCGTCGGCCTTCACCACTCATTCCACCTGCTCCCCAGTGTCGCCCGCCGCTCCGCGTCGGCCTCCTGACGCGGCCACTCTGCTGCCACACTTTCGCTACAATTTATTGAGCAACCTCCAGCCGCCACATCGCAACGGACCAGGCAGTGAACGTCACCCCGCACAAGACGATTGTATTTCGCGTCGTCGAAGTCACTAAGGTGTATCAGATGGGTGAGGTGCAAGTGCATGCCTTGCGGGGTGTCACGCTGGATCTTTACGATCACGAATTTGTCGTGCTGCTGGGGGCGTCTGGTAGTGGCAAGTCGACTTTGCTGAACATCCTGGGCGGGCTCGATACGCCAACCGCCGGCAGCGTCCACTACCTAGACCAAGAACTGACCGCCAGTGACGACGCGGAATTAACCAAGTACCGCCGCGAGAGCGTGGGTTTCGTGTTTCAGTTTTACAATTTGATCCCTAGTTTAACAGCGCGGGAGAACGTGGAGCTCATTACGGAAATTGCTCACAACCCGATGCATCCACTGGATGCTTTGGAGCTAGTGAAGCTCAGGGAGCGGGCAGACCATTTTCCAGCGCAGCTCTCGGGCGGGGAGCAGCAGCGAGTGGCCATCGCCAGAGCCATCGCCAAGCAGCCCAAGGTGCTTCTCTGCGACGAGCCAACCGGGGCGTTGGATGTGGAGACGGGCATCGTGGTACTTGAAGCCATCGCGCGCATCAATCGCGAGTTGGGCACGACGACTGCAGTCATTACGCATAACGCGGCCATTGCTAAGATGGCCGACCGGGTGATTTCGCTCAGCAACGGTCAGATTGTCGATGTTGCCGTGAATCGCGGCCGCATCCACGCAGCTTCGCTTGAGTGGTAGATGCGCAAACTCGATCAGAAACTCGTTCGCGATGTCGCGCAGATGAAGGGGCAAGTCCTAGCGATCATGTTGGTCATCGCAGCGGGTGTGGCGACTTTCGTGATGTCCATGTGCGCCTACAATTCACTGGTATGGAGCCAGCAAACCTTCTATCGCGAGTTTCGCTTCGGCGATGTGTTCTCCTCTGTGCGCCGAGCCCCGGACGCCGTCGCGCGACGCATCCGCGAGATCTCAGGCGTGGCGGCTGTCGAAACTCGCTTGACATACGACGTGCTACTGGACGTAGCGGGCATGAGCGAACCTGCTACCGCGCGGCTGATTTCCGTGCCTGAGTCGGGCGAAAACACGCTCAATAGACTGTATATTTCCCGCGGCCGCATGCTCGAACCGGAGCGGACGGGTGAAGTCGTCGTGTCCGAGGTATTTGCCGACGCCCACGGTTTTGTACCGGGCGATTCGGTCAAGGCCATACTCAACGGACGCATCCAGCGGCTGAAGATTGTGGGAATCGCATTATCACCTGAATATGTGATTCAGATCCAGCCTGGCAGCATCATGCCTGACGAGAAGCGTTTTGGGATCGTGTGGATCAGTCGACGTGGTCTGGAAGCTGCCTTTGACATGACAGGGGCTTTCAATAGCGTCACGCTCAAGCTGGCCTACGGCAGCAATCCCGACCAAGTGGTCGCCGAACTCGACCGTTTGCTCACGCCGTTTGGCAGCGTGGGCGGCTACTTGCGCGAGGAGCAAATATCGCATCAGTACTTGCGTGACGAGATCGCGCAACTTCGTGGAATGGCCATCATGGCACCAGCGATCTTCTTGTCGGTCGCATCGTTTTTACTGAACATGGTCATCTCTAGAATTATCAGCCAGCAGCGCGAACAGATCGCCGCTTTGAAGGCCTTCGGCTATACCAACTGGGAGGTGGGGCTGCACTACGTTAACCTAGTTTTGATAATTTCGTTGAGCGGAACTGTGGTTGGAAGCTTGTTCGGCGTGTGGATGGCATCTGGAATCACTGAACTGTATCACAACTACTATCGTTTCCCCGTGCTGCAACTGCGCATCGACTTCATGGCCCTTGGGCTGGTGTTTTTGATCACCACCGCGGCGGCCATCCTGGGGACTTGGGTCGCGGTCCGCAGCGCTATTCGCTTGCCACCGGCCGAGGCCATGCGCCCGGAGGCTCCGCCGAGCTTTCGCCCGACGTTGATCGAACGCGCGCTGCCCAAGCAATACTTGTCACCGGAGCTGCGGATGGTGATCCGCAATGTGTCGCGCAAGCCCATCAAGGCGGGTTTGTCGGTGCTGGGCATCAGCATGGCCGTCGCGGTGATGATTTTGGGAAGTTTCAGTTTGGATGCTGTCAACTACATGCTGGACTTTCAGTTCCGCAAGGCGCAGCGGCAAGACCTGACGGTGACTTTTGTCGAGCCAGCCACTGCAGCGGTCGTGTATGAGATGGCCAATTTGCCTGGAGTCCAGCGCAGTGAAACGATGCGCACTGTGGCCACGCGCATTCACTTTCAAAACCGCTCTAAACGCGTGGGTGTGATGGGGCTTGAGCCTGAGCCACAGTTGTACCGGCTACTGAACACGCGGGAGCAGCCCATCCGCGTGCCAGAGTTTGGCATCATGCTCAATACGCGTCTAGCCGAAGTGCTGGGGGTTGTACCCGGTGACCTGCTAACGCTGGAAGTGCTGGAAGATAAACGCCCCACGCTAAATTTGGAAGTCACCAAGATTGTCGAAGAGTACTCCGGAGCCAATGCATACATGAACAAACGACAGATGCACCAACTGCTCAAGGAATCCAGCGTCGCCTCAGGTGCTTTTCTGAAGGTTGATGCCAATCGCATCGACGAGGTCTTTCATGAACTCGAAATTCGCCCTGGCGTGGCCAGCGTAGCCATCAAGGATGCCGTTATCGATAGTTTTCAAGAGACCATGCAACAGAGCGTGTTGGTCATGCGATCATTTATCGCGGGCTTTGCCGCGGTCATTGCCATCGGCGTGGTTTATAATAGTGCTCGCATTTCGCTCTCCGAACGCAGCCGGGACCTAGCCACGCTGCGCGTTATCGGCTTTACGAAGCGCGAGGTCTCAACGGTACTGCTAGCAGAGATCGCTCTGTTTACGCTGCTGGCAATTCCCGTGGGTTGGTTATGTGGCTTCGGGCTGGCGGCCTTGATGGTCAGCGGCCTGGATACCGATAATTATCGGATTCCGCTAGTGATCAATCCGAGTACGCTGGGAATGGCGGCGATGGTCGTGGTGATTGCGACGTTGCTCTCCGCCTGGATTGTGCAGCGGCGCATCAGTCGTTTGGATCTCATCGGTGTTCTTAAGACCAGAGAGTAGCCAGGTAATTTCTCTATGAGATTCTCGTTGAAAAGGCTGGTCTGGGGAGCCGTGTTGGTGGCCGCTGCGTGTGTGGCCAGCTTTGCGTTGTTTCCCAAGCCGATTGAAGTCGAGTCTGAATCGGCAGCCTACGGTCCGCTGCGAGTGGTGGTACAGGAGGACGGCAAAACGCGCATCCGCGAAAAGTATATTGTTTCGGCACCGGTAGCAGGGCGCCTGGCGCGGATTGAGCTAAAGCCTGGCGACCGCTGTTACGCGCAAACTCTATTGACGGTCATCCTGCCTAGCCCTCCAGCCATACTCGACGCTCGAGCCAGAGCCCAAGCCGAAGCTCGAGTGCATGCGGCCGAGGCGGCCAAGTTGCGAGCTGCCTCGAGCCAAGAACAGGCCAAGATCAGCCATCAATTAAACCAGACGAAGCTGTTGCGCGCCGAGTCCCTGTTGAGTTCCAACGCTATTGCTCGGGACGAGTATGATGTGCTCAAAGCTCAGACGTTGGCCAGCGCTCAGGCGGTGATGACCGCCAACTTTGATGTTGAGATCGCGCAGTATGAACTAGAGACGACGCAAGCCGCCACTGAACAATTTTCGCAGCTAGAGGATGAAGCGATGGCCGCGCCTTTCGAAATCTATGCTCCGGTTGAAGGTCAAATTCTGCGTGTTTTTCAGGAGAGTTCGACCGTCGTTTCGGTAGGCGAACCGCTGTTGGAACTGGGCGATCCTCGAAATTTAGAAATCGAGATCGACGTTCTGTCTAGCGATGCCGTTCGCATCCAACCGGGGGCTGAGCTGACGATCGAGCACTGGGGAGGGAGCGGTCCGTTAACGGGCAGCGTGCGCGTTATCGAGCCGGCGGCCTTTACGAAAATTTCGTCGCTGGGTGTCGAGGAGCAACGGGTCAATATAATCGCCGACATTACCGAACCGCCCGACCGCAGCGCCGCTCTTGGAGACGGTTATCGCGTCGAGGCTCGCATCACAGTCAATCAGCTCGACCAGGCCCTGTTGATTCCCAACAGCGCCCTGTTTCGCCACCAGCGCGAGTGGCATGTGTTGGCTATCGTAGACAGCCGCGCGCAGCTTCGCCGCGTGTCCATTGGACTGCAAAATGAAACGCACACGCAAATTCTCCAGGGCTTGCATGAGGGCGACCAAGTCATCGTCTACCCCAGCGATACGCTCAAGCCGGGCAGTGCGGTGCAGCCTGCAAAGAGGTGAGCTGCGCTAGAGGCTCTCAACTCCACAGGCTCAAAACAGCGTAACCGGAAAACGATCCAACCAGGAGGCCAACGTCGTTTCTTCGAAGGCATGGTAGCTCACGGCGATTTGCTCGGACACGACAGAGAAACTGTAAATCGAGTCATACAGCGGAACGAGCCCTGCAGCGGTGGGTTGTGCTGTGAGCGAATTAACGCTCGGCTGAGCTTTAATAACCCAGGTCAGCCAGAATTTTTCTGCGCAAGCGGGCCTGCGACGAGTGCCCCACGCAAGCGAATCGCGTGAAAGTCGCTAAATGTGATTGCTCACTTGAGCATGCGGGATAGACTATGGTAGTGCTAAAACTGGCCACCGATCGCGTAACGGGACTAAGCCTTAGATGAGTGAACTGCATCACGAATGCGGAATTGCGGCAATTTATCACCTGCCTGGGGCGATTCCCAGTCCATTGGGTCCGGATCAAGGACCACATGAGATCACTCGGCTACTACCGCGCATGCTGCAGGACATTCAGAACCGGGGGCAGTTGGCGGCTGGCATTACGACCTATTCGCCTGACCGCGCGAACTTGCTGGACACCTACAAGGATATTGGCACGGTAGCCGAGGTTTTCCGGCTTTCGCATCGGGGCAAAAGTGAAGCCTTGATGCAGGAATACGCTGGCCAGGCTGGCATTGGTCACGTCCGCTACGCAACTTGTGGCAAAGATGATCGCAATTACGCTCAGCCCTTCGAACGCCAGCACATCCACAAGCACAAGTGGTTTAGCTTCTGCTTCAATGGCCAGTTGGCTAACTATGCGGAGCTGCGCGCTAAATTGATGAAAGAGGGTGAGCACCATCTGGCGCGTGACACCGATACCGAAATCATCATGCATGAGCTGGGGCGCGAGCTGTCCAGCGGTCCGGCGGGCCGCGACATTGCCGATGTTTTCGCCAAAGTGGCCGCACAGTTCGACGGGGCATACAGCCTAGCACTGCTCAACGCGCGAGGCGAACTACTGCTAGCCCGCGATCCACTGGGACTTAAACCGTTGTGCTATGCGCTGGAGGGATCGTTATTTGCCGCCGCCAGCGAGAGTGTGGCACTGCTCAATTTGGGATTCGAGCCCGACAGCATTCGTTCGCTGCTGCCAGGCCATCTGATCGTGGTCCGCCCGGAAGGGGTTAAAGTCAAACAGTTTGCCAAATCCAACCGCACCGCCCACTGTTTCTTCGAATGGATTTACTTTGCAAACGTAGCCAGCACGCTCGATGACCGCAGCGTCTATCTAACGCGGACACGGCTTGGCGAAGAGCTGGCTCGGATGGAAGTGGCCGATAATAGTGTGCCGCTGGATCGCGACACGATCGTGGTGCCCGTGCCCGATACTAGTAAAGCGGCCGCCGATTCGATGGCCTTCGAATTAGGCATCCCTAGCCGCGAGGGGCTTATACGCAATCGCTACAGCGGCCGGACATTTATCGAAGGCGGCCGAGCGCGAATGACGAAGGCGGCCAGCAAGTACACGCCCCTGCGCGAGGTGCTCGAAGGCAAGCGTGTGATCTTGGTCGAGGACTCGATCGTCCGCTCGACGACGATGAATGTGCTGATCGAGCGCATTCGCAAGCTGGGGGGCGCCAAGGAGATCCATGTTCGGGTGGCTTGCCCGCCGATCATCGCCCCGTGCTTCTACGGCATCGATATGTCGACCATCGATGAGCTATTTGCGCCGAAATTCCTGGACAGTGGCGACTTGACCGAAGAGACGCAACAGCGAATGGCTGCCACACTGGGCTGTGATTCCCTGCGTTATCTGCCGGTCAGTGCCATCTCGCGCGCGCTGGAATTGTCTGAGGATCAGATTTGCCAAGCTTGCATCACTGGCAACTATCCCACCGAGCACGGACAGCGGCTTTACAATATTGCACTGCAAAACGTAGGGCAAGCGACTCAGAGCGGTGCCCGGACTTACGAAACGCGCGTGACGGACAGTGTCGACGTAAGTTAGAAAGTCCGCCGCGGCCTAGATCAACGCTTCGATTGGTGACTAGCACAGAGGTTGGTCTGAAGCTGCTGCAGCGACGGGGCACCACTTGGCCGTCCGCCAAATTGCCGTCCGCGTTGCTCGGCGCGTCACTCACGCCGAATTCTCTCACGTCGACTTCTCTGACGCCGACGTCTCTAAAACCGACTTTGCTGCGCGCTGCGTAGATAGACGTTCAGTTCGGCAGATTTCCCCGGCGGGGGCTGGGGCATCTGCCGAACTTTGGTTCTTATATGCAGGTCGGCCTAAGCCGTGTTCTACCGGGCATGTATCACGTGCCGTGCTACCTGCCGTGCTACTACTTCGCGCCGGCCAATTCTTTCTTGCGACGCGAAGCGATAATTTCTTCCTGGACGTTGCTCGGGCACTTGCGGTAGGTCAGCAATTCCATGGTAAACGTACCTTGTCCCTTAGTCATGCTACGGAGGTCGGTGGCGTAGCCAAACGTTTCAGCCAACGGCACTTCAGCGATGATGTAAGAAACGCCATCGCGAAGATCGGTGGAGCCGATCAGGCCGCGGCGGCGAATCACGTCGCCCACCACATCGCCCTGGAATATTTCAGGGCACTCGATCTCGCACTTCATGATTGGCTCAAGCAGCATGGGCTTGCTCTTGAGGATCGATTCGCGGAAGCAGCCTTGAGCCGCGATGTAAAACGCGCGTTCCGACGAGTCGACATCGTGGTAGCTACCGTCGCGCAGGTCGATGCGGACGCCCACTACAGGGAATTCGGCCAGCGGACCTTTGCCGAGCGAGTCTCGCATGCCCTTTTCTACAGGGGCGAT
>JBEBXX010000065.1:0-7959 GCA_040391435.1 Aureliella helgolandensis
GTCGAGCATTTGATCAACCAGCGGCGACTCTTTGCCAAGACCGCGCGGTGGCTGGCCGAGCGCCTCGAGCGCTCGCTGTCGGCTTGCCAATTGGGAATCACCATGGCTTCGCTAGCCCTGGGCTGGGTTGGGGAACCCGCCTTTGCCGCGTTGCTCGAACCGCTGCTGAGAATGGTCAACATCAATTCAGCGGCAGTGATACACACGATTTCGTTCTTGGTCGGCTTCACCATCATCACCGCCTTGCATTTGGTAATCGGCGAACAGGCACCCAAGATCTTTGCCATCCGGCAGCCGGAATTGATGCTGCTGTGGACTGCCGTACCGATGAAGGCCTTTTACATCTTGACGTACCCGTTGATGATCGGCCTGAACGCAACCACGGCCAAGCTGCTCAAGCTGATCGGTTTGAAGGAGGCGGGCGAGCACGAAGTCCCGCACACCGAAGAGGAGATTCGCGCGCTGCTCCGCGAGGCGCACATCCATGGGAATTTGACTGGCAATGAGCATCGCTTGTTAGACGCGGTGTTCGATTTTGATGATGTCATCTGCCGGCGCATCATGCTGCCGCGTGGTGAAGTCGAGTTCGTGGACATCAACGATCCGCTGTTCGAGACGATCGCCATGATCCGCCGCACCAAGCACACACGCTACCCTGTGTGCGACGGCTCACTGGATGAAGTTATGGGCGTCTTGCATGTCAAGGACTTGATCGGCCTGCCCCTGGACGATGGATTTGAATTGCGGTCGCTCATGCGACCTCCGAAAAAGGTGCCGGAGAGCATGCCCATCAGCAAACTTTTGCGTCACTTTCAAGGTACGCACCAACTGCTGGCATTTGTTATCGACGAATACGGCACCGTTATCGGTGTGGTTACCCTGGAAAACGTATTGGAAGAAATCATCGGCAACGTGGCCGATGAATTCGACGTCGAAGCGCCCGACATCGTCCCGGACGGGCCCGGGGCGTACGTCATCGACGGGAGCACACCGGTCGTCGACGTCGAGCGGCGATTGGGACTATCGTTTGGCGATACCGATGCCGATAGCATGTCTGGATTGCTGATGGACTTCGCTCACCGCATCGTCAATGCCGGGGACGTTGTCGACCTGGGCGTCGCTCAGGCCAAGGTGCTCCAGGTCTCCGATGATCGCACCACTAGGCTGCGCATCAATCTGCCCGACCCGGAGTAGCACAAGTCCCGCCGAGCTGTGGCACTGCTCAACATAGCAAGACGTAGAGTACCGATGCGTAGAGTTGCTAGTGGACAGGCGGCACCGCGAGGCCTGCCTAGCGACTGCGTAGAAAGCCAATCAATTCGGACAATTGCTGTGGACTTAGCTTCTGCTCAAAGCCAACTGGCATCAACGATAACCCGGCATCTTTCTCGTCCTCGATCGTATCACTAGCTACGCTCTTGACGCTACCGTCGCTGACTCCAATCAACAACTCGCGCTCGTTTCGCTCGAGAACCAAACCGGCCACAACCTGCCCATCGTCGGTCATAATGGACGTCTGACGATACTTGGGTTCGACGGCCGAGTTGGGATCCAGCACGGCGGCAATCCATTGATCGAGCGTCCAGTGACCGAGATTTTCAAGTGCAGGACCTATCTGCGGTTTTCCCGCGAGCGATTGATGGCAGGCCGCGCAATGTTCCGCAAATAACTTCTCCCCCTGCTCTGTCCTAGCAGGGGCTGGCATGCGAGCTAAATAGTCAGCCACCACTGCTGAGCGCTCCGTGGGCTGGCCGAACAATTCCACGTATCGATTGCGCAGGGCTGGAACGCGATAGGTGCTCAATTGCTGCAGTGTTGATAGGTCGAGTTGGCTGGCGGTGATGCTACCCGCTTCGAGCGCATCAACTAGGGCTGAGGTCCATTGGTGACGGGTGAGGAGGGTGGCTCCGGCCGATGCGCGGAGGGCTGCATTCAGCTCCGGCCACAGAGCGATCAGCATGTCTCCGACCGCGGGACTGCTCAAGCGCCGCAGCGCCTCGATCGTTGCCCGCCGCACCTGCGGCGATTTGTCCGTTTGCAAAAAGGCGGTCGCCATTTTCAGTTCGTCCTCGGGCGAGGCCAATCCGCTGCCGAGAAGATTGACAAAGGTCATCTGCTCCGCTTCAGTCAACTTGTCCGCTTGCATTAACCCTACGATGCGCTCGGTGACTTGTCCCAGCAGCTCAGTCAACTCGCTGTCAGCGTCGGTCGTCGCAACTGGCTGATGCTGATCGCCGGATGGGGCCGCAGCATCGCGGGCTAAACTCGATAGCAACAGGAGTTGGCTTTGATTAAAGCCACTATGCGAATCCTCGAGCATGGCCTGCAAGCTACCGGTGGCGAGGGCAGTGCGATCCTTCTCATCGCACACGCTCCACAGCCTGGAGACGCACTGCTCGACATCGACGAAGCTCTCTGGCGAGAGCAACTGGTCGGTGCCCCAGCGCTCCAGTAGCTCAGCGGTGACGGCCAGCGCTTGCTGCGGCTGGCGTATCAGCGAGAGGGCTTTGAGCACCCATGCATCGTCACTGGATCGCGCGGCGATCTGGCCCAGTTCGTCCGCACTGGACAAATCCTCTAACAAGGTAGCGGTCAAGATCCACTGCAGGTCGATGGCCGGTCCCAAGTTGCGAGCCACCAAGTTGGTAAGCGCGGCCTGCAATTGCGGGGTGAGTTGACCAGCGAAGCGCTCTGACATTTCCAGCCCCAAGCGTATCAAACGCGTGTCGTCAGCGGCCAAAGTCTCAATAACATCGTCCGCTGTCAGCCATTGCTTGGCCATTAGACATCCCAGAGCCGACGCGCGCACCGCGGCTTGGCTACCTTCAAGAGCTAGTCGCCGCACGTGCGTTTCGATTGAGGCGACGCTCTCAGGCTCCGCTTCAATCAAGGCTTGCAGCCCCAGGTCGCGTAGCGCCCCGTTGTCGCTGGCCAGCGCGTCGAGTATCTGCTCGCCACTCTCTATGCGTCCGGGCGCGCGGGGCCGATAATCGCTGTTAAAAACTCGATAGATGCGTCCCAGTTGCGCACCACTGCGCAGATCGAGTCGCTCTTGCCAGGCGGTCGGAATCCACTCGGGGTGCTCGATAACTCGCCGTACCATGTCCACCACCCACACCGTGCCATCGGGCGCATTGACCACGCGTACGGGCCGCGACCAAGGATCGATGGACGTAAAAAAGTCAAACCCCTCTGCATCGGGTTCATGGGTGGCACTGAATGCAGCACCGTTGAGCTGTAGCTCAGCCCGAGCTACCAGATTGTGTACCGGTTCGCAAATCAAGGCCATCACTCGATCGTCTTTGGCTGGGAAGCCCGGCACGCGCAGGACGATGGCGCTGCAGGCACTGGTAAAGCGGTTGAAGGCGAATAGATCATTGAAACGGTCGACCGTGCGACTGCGTGGGTAGACCGGTGGCGCAACCGCTGGAGTGAGTAGATCTTGGCGAGGACCACCCGGCACCGAGGCGTGTTTCAAATAGCGGTCATCGATTACGAATTGGTACATGGGCAGACTATTGGAGTTGCCAAACCAATTGCCAAAGGCATCGCGCGCGGGCACAAACTGGGTTTCGCCAGTCGTCGTCCGCAGTTCGCCGGTGTCTGGATTCCAGGCGGCATCGCGCCCGGCCACCGCGTAGGTCTCTCCATTGCGATGGCTGAACAACTCCCCGG
Source organism: Aureliella helgolandensis (assembly GCA_040391435.1). Lineage (GTDB taxonomy): Bacteria > Planctomycetota > Planctomycetia > Pirellulales > Pirellulaceae > Aureliella > Aureliella helgolandensis_A. Next base: position 3,676 of record JBEBXX010000065.1, read on the forward strand.
TTCCGTGACCAACCGCGAAATGCAGCCAGCCGTCGAGTCCGATTTCAAACCCGCTGGCGCGATGCTGCGGATTGGCCTCTGCGACGCCTGTCAATAGTTTCTCGACTCGGTCGGCTTGGCCGTCGCCATCCTCATCGTGGGCGAAAATAATATCCGGAGCGGCAATGATGATCGCTCCGTCGCGCCACGGCATGACGCTGGTGGGATAGGACAGTCCGTCGAGGAAAACTTGCACTTCGTCCAATTTTCCGTCGCCGTCGGTATCGCGCATCCATTTGACCTGACTTCCTTCGGCGACTCCCCGCGGATAGTCGGTCATTTCCACGACCCACACGCGACCATCGGTGCCGAAGGCCAGATTGATCGGATCGCGGACCAGTGGCTCGCTGGCCACCAATTCGACTTGATACCCGTCCCAGACGCGAGTCGCTTCGAGAGCCTGCTGGGCGTTCAAGGCTTGCTCCTCGCTGAAACTATCCTCCAAGATTTCCCGCACGCGGCGCACAATCAGCGACTGCGTACCGCTTTGCCAACGACCGGGCTGCAGGTAGTACAGCATGGACGTATCGACTTCATAGCCTCCCTCAGCCCGCATCCGCTCGCTGGCCACGTAGGCAAACACGTCATCGGTATAGGCTGCGACCCACGTCTGTTGGCTGCTCAGCTCCTTTTCAATTAAGAACTGATAGTCCACGACGACTTCTCCGCCAAGGAAAACCCAGGTCAACAGATCGCCAAATTGCCAAGTGTGAATAGGCATGGGATAGGTCTCGGGCAGACGCCCCATGGCCTGCAACGTCGTTAGCATGTGCTCAGCCCAGGCTCGCTCCGTCGGATTCTCACTCTGTTTGCGCTGTTCGATCAGTTCGGCCGTCGGCTGCTCTGGCGCTAGACCTGCGTATCCGAAGTGCGCGACCGGAAAGGGGACCTCGTCCAAGGAAGCCATGTCTTGTGAGCGGGCCAAGCGCTGCTCGATGGCCGTCACTAATTCCGCGGCGTGTTGCTGGGCATGTTCGTAAGTGCCACGTGGATGCGGGTTGGCATCCGCCCCGCAACCGATGACCGGCATCCATACGCTCTCCGGGTGCAACTGCTCCAAGCGGTTGGCCGCCAAGCCGGCCCAATCACCGCTGACTTGTGCGTTATCTCCAGGCGTCGTGCAATGGCATGCATACAAGAAAGTTGCGCCACGCAGTTTCCCATCTTCGCTGCGCGCCACCAGCAAGCGCACGCGATGATCGACCGGACCGGCCGATTCCAAACCATTTCCGCTGGGTATACCGCGCGCCAGGGCGCGGCGATTGATTGCAAATTTGGCCTCGGCATCGCCGATCGTCAGTTGCGCCGGAGCGCGAGACTGCATGGCTGCGGCAATGGCCTGCTCGATCGCTCGCTGGAGTTTTTCGGTGTACCGCTTGCTGGCAGCGATCTGCTCCGGCGTCGACGGAACGGGATACAAGTTTTTTAGCAGGCCATCCTGATGCGGAGTCGAGTGCGAGTGCGAGCTGCTGATCGCCAGTTGGCTGCGCGGAATGGCGTAGTGTTCCTGCAGCCAGTGAGCGACGGCTACGGTCATCAGGCTGCTGACTCCGATGGCGTCGATCGACACCAGTACCAGCGATCGATTGTCCTGCGCTTCGTCCGCCGGTGAGATGACCATGGCCCGCGCGGCAAGCGGATCGGCCACACCCGCGCTCGATGCGACGCGGCTGGCATAACCGCTCAGCCGCAGCGGCTCGTCGGGGGTGATGTCAACTTTGCCTACCCCGACGCGCCACAGTTCGGCGGCTGGTAGTTCGGGGGCTGGCACTTCAGCGGCTGGCACTTGGCTGCCAGCTACTGCCAGGATCAACCATACCGCGCAGCACAAACTTCTACGACCCATCGCGTCCACCGTCATACTTGGCCCCCACCTATCTCGAAAATTCACGTGGTTGTACTCTAGCGTCGACCGACCATCAGCCGCAGGGCGTTAGCCCCGGTTGTCGCGCGCCACCATCCGCTGGGCCTTAGCCCCGGTTATCTCAATGGTAGTCGAACGCGACGCGTCTGTGGGGCACCGCGACTACTCTGTCTCGGCCGCCGCGCGCTTGCGCCGCAGTTGGCCACAAGCCGCATCGATCCCATCTCCCTTGCGCTGGCGGAACATGATGTTAATGCCACCTTCCAGCAGAAAATTGCGGAAGTCGTGGATAGCCTCAGAGCTGGGGGTTTCGTACGGCAGACCAGCCACTGAATTGTAAGGGATGACGTTGAGCATGCTCACTCGCCCGCGCAACAGGCGGACCAGTTCCAGGGCGCACTGCTGCGTATCATTTATCCCCGCCAGCAGCACGTACTCAAACGTCAAGCGGCGTCCCGTGGCAGCGAAGTAACGATCCGCTGCGCTCAGGATGTCTTCGATGCCGATCTTAGCATTGACCGGAACCAAGCGATTGCGCAGTGCATCGTTGGGTGCATGCAAGCTGATCGCTAGGTGAAACGGGGTGGAGTATTCGGCCAGTCGGTCGATCGCCGCAGGTAGCCCCACCGTACTGATAGTGATCCGTCGCGGACTGATCCCCAGCCCCTGTGGATCGCGCGCGACTTCCAGCGCGGCCAGGACCGAGTCGAGATTGGCCAGCGGCTCCCCCATGCCCATCATCACGATGTGGCTCAAGCGCTCGTCATCCGGTAGCAAGCGCTGCAGACGCAGCATCTGCTCTAAAATTTCACCACGCGATAAGTTGCGATCGACGCCATCCAGACCGCTGGCACAGAACACGCACCCCATAGCACAGCCGACTTGGCTGCTGACGCAAATGGAGCGCCGCGCCTCTTCGCGCAGTAGCACGCACTCAATTCGTCCGCCGTCCGCCAACTCTAGCAGCAATTTTTCAGTTCCATCGTCGGCGGTCTGGTGCGCGGCCACACCGGCGGTCCACAAGCGGAAGCTGCTGAGCAATTCCTCGCGGAGCTTTTTCGGCAAATCGCTCATCGCCTCGAACGATTCAGCGCGGCGCTGCAAGACCCAGGCCCAGATCTGTCCATTGCGAAAAGCGGGATAGCCGCGCTGGGTCAGCCACTGGCGCAGTTGTTCTGCGGATATGTCGAGCAGATGTGGGCGGATGTCGTCGGGAGCAAATGGTGTTTTCATACCACCATTTTCACTGCTTAGGCTGCTGGGCGGAAGTAGCCTGTGGCCGAAAGTGTGGGCAATGCCGCACTGGTTGTGCAGGATATTTGGGCCAGTCGGGCTGGCGCACGCCGCGCTGACACAGCAGGAACATGGAACCCGTACCGCTGGTAATGAGCCGCCGCTCTTCGCATTCGCGGCATAAACTCTGCTGCAGAACCAGCGGCAATTGGGGAGGAAGCGTCATTTCAGTAGCTTTAAGCGCCCAGTAGGCTTGTAACTCGCGGTGCGACGGTGCTGCTAGGGCAGACAGATCGCGGCCCACGGCACTAGCGAGAGCGCGTGTGGCGAGCGAACAGTACCTGCCGGATGGCCTGAGCCACGTTCTCGTCGGTCTCTTGAGCGAGCAGACGCCGCAGATCTTGCTGCATATTAAGATCTTGGGCCATCGAGCTCAACAGCCCAATGGCTTGCTGCTTGACTTCGACTTCGCCAATCTCGGCCATCCACAGCAGCCATGGTCGCGGTTCCACATTGGGATCCGTAGCGATCGACTGCAACAATCGAATGCGCTCCAGTGGTGGGCTGGTGGCGAGTTGCGACGCGAGAGCCAATCGGTCGTCGGGAAACCCCTTGGCGCGCAGGGCCAGCGCGGCGGCCTGGGCCACGCGTGGCTGTTGGCTAGGCAGCAGTCGCACCAGCGCGTTGATGTCGAGCTGCTCGATGGAATCCAGATCGACGTCGGCCGCTGCGCTCGGCATTTCAGACAGAGGTTTGCTGCGAACGCTCGCCGGGCCATGCACGACTGACGGCTGTGGGCTGCGCGCAGCCCGGTCAGCGGAGCTCCCAGCCGTAGGCTGAGCAGAGTTTCCCCCAGCGTCGTCCCCAGCGTCATCCCCTGGGCCAGCTCCCTGAGCGTGGCTGAGCGTTCGCGATGCAAAACCATCCCTCCCCACTGGGCTGGTTGGCAACGGTGGCTGAGACACTCTGTGTGGGCCAGTAGCAGCGGTCAAGTACTGAACCTTGGTTGTAGGCGTACTGCTGGAGCTGTGCAGCACATCGCGTGGGGCGATGCTAGGCACCAGGCCGATCGCTTCCGCGGCGGGTCGCTCGGCGGTAGCCGCTGGTACGATAGCTGCCAGTTCCGTGGGGGCCAGTTCGGTAGCTGC
>JBEBXX010000066.1:0-7938 GCA_040391435.1 Aureliella helgolandensis
TGTCGCCCTCCAGGCGGGCCAATCATGCGGCTAGAATCCGGTGGCTCATGCCACCGGCAGGGATGTTTCGCCCTTCGGGCTCTAGATTGCCCTGTGGTTTATAGATTGCCCTGTGGGTTATAGTTTGCACGCAACTTAGAAAAACTTCACGATGACCGAGTCACGCCACATCGCCACCGACAACTACGACCTGCAGGGGCTGCGAGACTTGCTCCCGCGCGATCGCTGGCAAGACACCGCTAGTACGCGGGCGGCATTTCAAAGCGACGGGCTGACCGCTTTCGCCGTCCTGCCACGCGCCGTTGTCACGCCGCAGACGATCGAGGAAGTTGTGCAGATCGTGCGTTGGTGCCACCTGCGGCAGATTCCCTTTGTCGCTCGCGGCAGCGGCACGAGCTTATCGGGAGGTTCGCTGCCGCACGCGGACGGCATTGTCATCGCTCTGAATCGACTCAATCGCATCATCCGGCTCGATCTGCCCAATCGCCTAGCCGTGGTAGAGCCTGGCGTGATCAATTCTAAGCTTACCGCAGCCGTGCAACACGCGGGGCTGTACTATGCGCCTGACCCGAGCAGTCAACAAGTTTGCACTATCGGCGGCAACGTGGCGTTCAATTCAGGCGGAGCGCACTGTCTGAAGTATGGAATGACCAGCAACCATATTCTAGCGATGAAGATGGTGCTGGGCGATGGCCACGTGGTCGAGGTGGGCAGCCAAGCTGGTGAGCAGATCGGTCCCGACTGTCTGGGGCTGATGGTCGGTAGCGAGGGGCTACTGGGGATTGCCATCGAGATTACCGTCAAGCTACTGCCCAAACCAGAGACATTCCATACCGTGCTGGCTGGCTACGATGATTTGCAGACTGCCGGGGCTGCGGTGGCGACGATCATTGCCAGCGGTCTGCTGCCGGCTGCCCTGGAGATCATGGACCGGTTGAGCATGCAGGCTGCCTCGGCAGCCGTCGGTGCCAGCTATCCAGAGAATGCCGAGGCCGTGCTGATCGTGGAACTCGACGGTAGCCGCGAAGCGGTGGCTGCCGAGCGAATCCTGCTGGATGAGCTCCTGGGGGCCAGCGGTGCCAGCCAAGTCATCGTAGCCGCGTCGGCAGCGGAGCGGGCGACAATCTGGAAAGGCCGCAAGAGCGTCTTCTCTGCGGTGGGTAGACTCAGCCCAGATTTTATCGTGCAGGACGGCGTCGTGCCACGCAGCAAGCTCGGCTTTGCCTTGGCGCAGATCGAGCAGCTCAGCCTAGAAGCGGGTATCAAAGTCGCCAACGTGTTCCACGCTGGCGATGGCAATTTGCACCCGCTAATCATGTTCGACGGCCGCGAGCCGGGACAACTGGAGCGGGCCGAGGAATTGGCCGCGCGAATTGTCCAGGTGTGCATCGACCTGGGAGGCTCGATCACGGGCGAACATGGTGTGGGGATGGAGAAGCGCCAGTTTCTGGCCGGCATGTTCTCCGAGGACTCCATCGCTTGCATGCATCGCATCCGTGCCGCGTGCGATCCGCACCAAGTGGCCAACCGAGATAAAATGTTCCCCGTCGCCGACGCTCCCGCGCTGTCCATGTACGGCCTGCATCCGCTGGAGAAACAGGGCGTCATCAGCCGCATGTGAGTGGGCTGCAAGCGGATATGCAGTACAACTAAACCAAAGGAATTCCCCGTGCGCAGCACGCTGTTCTATATACCGCACGAATTGTTCGGCGTGCCCCTGTTCGGCTTCGGCTGGTTTTTCGCTGGCATGGTCGTCTTGGCTATGCTGTGGATAGCTGCCGCCGTCTGGCGCAGCCAGCGCAGGCCCGATCAAGTCAGCCTGGCCAGCGATCTGCTGGCTGCACTGCCGGTGTGGTTGATGGCCGCCGCGATTGTCGTATTCGTGTTACCGGTCATCGAACAAAGACTACCAAGTGGCGAGATAATTGGCCTGCCCGTTCGCGGCTACGGTGTGATGGTGCTCCTGGGACTGCTGGCGGGAATTGGGATCACCGTGTTCCGCGGCTTGCAATTGCGAATTGTTCCCGACGTGATTATCGGACTCGGGTTTTGGATGATGCTGGGCGGCATCTTGGGTGCGCGGTTGTTCTATGTCGTGCAAAAGTGGAACGAGCATCCGCACATGGATTGGCAACACAGGTTGATCGACATTTTCAAACTGACCGAGGGCGGTCTAGTTATCTATGGTGGCGTTATCGGTGGGCTGGTGGCAGGCATCGTGTATTGTCAGCGGCAGCGTTTGCCCCTGCTGGCCACCGCTGATTTAATTGCGCCAGGTTTTCTGATTGGGCTCTCGCTGGGGCGCATCGGCTGCTTGCTTCACGGCTGCTGCTTTGGCGGAGTTTGCACGGCCAATCTGCCCGCTATCCACTTTCCAGTTGGCAGCGGTCCGTACTACTCTCAGTTGGAGTCCGGAGCGCTGCTGGGGATCGAATTGAGCGACGCCCGCATTCCGCCGGGCACGATCGGCAGGATCCGCCCCGACAGTCTAGCTGAACAGGCCGACTGGCGAGTCGGACAACGCGTCGACGAAATCTTGTGGGGCGACACCGGGGAGCCCCGCCGGTCGGCCACAAGCCCGCCGCTGCTGCGAGCCGACGTGACCGTCGACGGTCGGACGACGACACTGCTACCGTCTGAGCTGCCTACTGAGAGCTTGCCCACTCATCCGTCACAACTCTATGCCTCGTTCAATGCACTACTGCTGTGCTTATTAGTGTGGCAACTGCAACCGCTGCCCAGCCGCGACGGTGTGGCCTTTTTCGTGGCCATTTTGCTGTATGCCGTGTCGCGTTTTCTGCTGGAATGGGTCCGCAGCGATGAGGCTGGACAGTTGGGAACCCAGTTAACGATCTCGCAGCTCATCGCCCTAGGCAGCGGAGTCGTCGCTGCCATAGCCTTGGTGTGGCTCTACCGAAGGCCGGTAGGTCGGGCGTGGCAGTGGAATAGCGACCGAGCGACGGCTTAGCGCACTAATGCATCTCAGGCTACGAGACGTCGAGTTCCCTGCGCGACTGCCTTGATTAGACTACTTGCGGACTTGTTTGTACTTGGCCGGAATATGGTGGCTTTCGCTAAATGCAAAGACTCGGTCTGTAGGCTTGCCTTGCAGTGTAACCAGAGGCAGTTCGGCGGAGACCCAGGCCAAAATGCTTCCCTTGTAGTTCTTGACCGGTAGTCCATCCTCGGCGAGTTTCGAGGCGTACCTTGCAGAGCGTCCGCCTACGGCGCAGTAGGGGACCACAGTGCGGCCGGCATACTTGTCGCGATGCTTCTCGAACTCTTCCTTTGTAATGGCACCCGGAATCACTGAGACGTTCACCTCTGCCTCGCTGCGCACGTCGACCAGCACGATTTCAGCCTGAGGCGCTGGGCGGCCGGCCCTCTCAGCCTCGGCGGCTGCAGCGCGCTGCTGTTCCAGCAAACTTCGCACCTCGTCCGTGCTGATTTCCGCAATGTGCGAATCACTAGCATTCCGCGGGTCACTAGCATTCTGCGGGTCACTAGCTTTCTGTGGATCGGCAGCCAACGCGGCGGAGGGTACCAGCGACGTGGCTGGCACTGCGAGCGACAGCAAGATCAGCGTGGCGCAAAATCGAGAGTCGATGTTTATGTTCATAGTCAATCCTGTTTCCAAGTGTAAAGAGGCGGAACTGAGCGTCTTCAATTACCACTGCTATTCTACGGCGCGGCAGGACGTTCATCTGCCGGTGCACCCTCGTCGCACTTGATGCATTGCAACTCATGGCCTAGCATGGACTGTCTCCCCTGCAGGGTCGTGACCCACGCGCGATGCATCCACGGCGGGTCATGGCGTACATGTTGATTGTGGCCACAGGCGAGCTGAGCGACCCAGTGGTGCTGGTCGTCTCGGTGATAGCCGACGATAGCTTGCTGCATCAGTGTGCTCTGGTAGTCGCTGGAGAAAGGTTCTCGCGGTTGGCTGAGCGAGCTTGATCCCTTATCTGCCGACGGTGTGCGAGCACACCGCGGCAAGACCAAGCATGGCCTAGGCAATGTAGTGCTGCGCCAGGTCGCGGTAGACATCTACTTGAGCGGTGCGCCACGCGTCGTCCTTGTGCAGTAGTTGTTGCATGAGCGAGGCGACCGCCGGAGCCGCTTCGAGGCTAGCTCGAGCGTCGAGTAGCAGCGCCCGCAGTCTTCGTGATAAGACGTCTTCGACGGTGCGCGCCATCTCGTGCTCGACGGCCCAAGCCACCTGGGCGGCGATGTATGGTAAGCGTGGATCCAATGCTGCCGCATACTGGCTATGTTGCTGAGACAATTCCATCAGCCCCTGGCGATCGGTACCGTAGATGTCCAAGGGGTCGTCGCTAGCGTCATCCCAGGCCGCGCGCGTCGCGGTGGCTGGTGCACCATGCAATGCAAGTTCGGCGGTGCGCGATGCGCTGGCCGTCAAGCCGCCGACGCGGGCAGCCAGATCGATCACATCTTGGCCCATCTTGCGATAAGTGGTCCACTTGCCGCCAATAACGGTGATCAACCCGCTGGCTGAAGTCAGGATCTCGTGTTCACGCGATAGTTTGGACGTGGCCGTGCCGGATGAATGGCCCACCAAGGGACGCAGGCCTGCAAAGACCGATAGGATGTCGGACCGCTGCGGCTGCTTGGTCAGAAAACGAGCCGCGTGTTCCAGCAGGTACTCGATTTCACTTTCCATCGGGCGTGGTTCGATATCGATGTTTTCGACGCGGTTGTCGGTCGTGCCAAACAGCGTTCGCCCGTGCCAAGGAATCGCGAACAGTACCCGCGCGTCGTCCGTATGCGGGATGAGCATGGCGGACGTGCTGGGTAGAAATTCGCGCGGCAGCACGATATGCGTTCCCTGGCTGGCTACAATTCGCGCATGTCCGTCGGCTGTCGCTTTCACGGACGATGGACCAGCGGTCGGCTGCGTGGGCTTATCGAGGCGCATGATGGATTCGCCGAAGACGCCGGTGGCATTGACTACAACGCGCCCGCGGAGTTCGAATTCGCGGTCCGACTCGCTGTCTCGGGCAACCACACCATTGATCTGCCCACTTTTGCCGTGGCTGTACAGCAGTCGCACGCATGGCGCGTAGTTGATTGGGACTCCCCCCTGGTCGACCAACGTCTGGGCCAGGGCAATTGCCAGTCGCGAGTCGTCGAACTGGCCATCGGCGTAGGCTACCCCGCCGTGCAAGCCTTGGGATTTGAGCGTCGGAAGCGCTTCGAGCGTTTGGCGCGTGCTGAGCAAACGCGATGCTTCAAAGCCTAGGCGTCCTGCCAGCAAGTCGTAGGCCTTCATGCCGGCGTAGAAGTAATAGCGGCTTCCCATCTGATAGGATGGGATGACGAACTTGCGTGAATGCACGATATGCGGCGCGTTGCGCTGCAGGCGGCCGCGTTCATGGAGCGACTCTCGCACCATGTTGATTTGCCCCTGCCGCAGATAGCGCACGCCGCCATGGATCAGTTTGGTCGAGCGGCTAGAGGTGCCTTTGGCAAAGTCGTGCGCCTCCAACAGGGCCACGCGGTATCCGCGACTGGCCGCGTCCAGGGCGGCACCCAATCCCGTCGCGCCACCGCCCAGCACAATCACGTCCCAGGGCTTTGGCTCGGACTGCAGTTGGCTCAACAAGTCTTGTCGATTCATCACATCTTTCTAATTGATAATGTTCGCGGTGGGCATTAGCCAATATTTAGCGCGACATCGATTTGCTGAGCAACCTGCTTCAGTCGCTCCGCGTCGCCGCCGCCAACCTCAGCCGCCACCCAGCCGTGATAGTTGATGTCGTCCAGAGCCTGCCGCACGTCGGCCCACGGAAGGTCGTCCTGAGTGATGTCGGCGAATTTGTCTTCGGCGCGCGAGAAGCCCTTGATGTCCAGCTTGACCACCCGTCGCCCCAGCGTGCGGATCCAATCGCCCGGGTTGCCATACTTCCAGTGATTGCCGATATCGAATTGCATGCCCACCCAAGGTGAATCGAATTCGTCGACGTATTTAACCAACGCATCCGCCGTTTGATTGTTTGCTCCATCGTGTTCGTATAGGAAGTGGTTCCAAACATTTTCGATGGCGATGGTCATGCCCAGTTCGGCACAGAGCGGCAGAGCCTGTTTGATATTTGCGACCGAGCGGCTCCACACTTCGTCCTGGGTACCATCTTTGCCATGACCGACCACTAACAGCACGGTGTGTCCCCCCACGGCCTTGGTTTGTTGCAAAGCGGTTTTCAGATCGAGTAGGGCCTGGGCTCGTTCGCTGGCGTCGGGGCTGGAATGGCGAACGTTCCAGTGGGTCGAGCAGACCGAGCCGTCGACGACTAGGCCGCTGGCCGCGATGGCTGCCTGGGTAGCTTCGACGTCGATGCCTGGGCTATCCAGTTCGATGCCGTCATAGCCGGCCGCCTTGACGGCTTTAAATTTGGCTGTCAGATCGCCGGGCACTTGCACCATGCCAACTTTGAGAGTCTTTAGAAAGCGGCGGGGCGCGGTGGCGTGCTTGATCACCGCTTCCTCGGCCGCTGGAACAGGCCGCATGGCCAGCGTGGCTAACGCGGCAGTTGATGCGGCTAGGAAATGGCGGCGGCGTAGTTCGAGCGAATTGTGACGTGTCATGTTGGGTTCTAACCTATAACTATGGAATCGATCGCGGAGAAGTCGGTGGGTGTAGATGGCTCCCGCTGGGCGCACGGCCAGGGCGATAGGTGGCTTGGCCACGAGCGAAGTGATATTGTAACCGAAGAACGCCGGCATTACTCCAGCAGGTCATCGCCGGGCGGCATGGCTGTGCCGCTGCGGTAATACTTGGTAATGTCCAGACTGCCGCGCTGCTCCTCTTCCATCAGCTTAATGCGGAGTTCTAGCCGTTCGAGGCGACGCTGCATTTGTGGAATTAGCGAGGGTAGCGGGTCGATCGGCTCGAGCTTGGGAACGACGGGATAGCCCAGGTGTCGCTGCATAGCGGAGAACAGGAACTGCGGGTCTTTGCGGCGATTGGAGTTGGCAATTTTGCCCTCGGCCAAGCCAAACAAGATAGGTGCCTCGGCCGGTTCGTCGGCGAACCGCTGGCGGCGATCAAAATACAACTGGCTGCGCACAAAAATCATATCGGCCACATCGACGAAGCCCAGTTGCCGGCGCAGAATCAGCAGCCACTGTTGCCAGTCGGCTGGATAAGCAGGGTCTTCGCTCATGGCCGTTAGCCCAAGATCGTAGTTCAGCCGATTGCGCGAGATCGCCTCAAACTGAAAAAAAAACAGTCCTTGCGGCACGAACTGCGGCTGCGTCCGGTAGTCGGCCTCTGCGGCTAGGATTTGCAGGGCGGTGCGGTAGTCGAAACGTCCGCGATCCGACTCAGCCTGTGCAATCAGAAACGTTTGGAAAGGGACAAAATAGTGCGCGAGCTTTTTCATCCCAGCGTGCATCTGCCCGGAATGCTTGAGCTCGCCGAGTAGGTAATCGATCGCCAGCGGCAGTTTGGTCGAGGCCAGTAGTTCGTACTTGACCTGGCCCATAAGCTCTTGCAGCGGGACGTTCTGCCCCAGACGCTCCAGCAGAATGCGGAAGAAATAGGCTTGTTCGACATACTCTTCGCGATCGAGCATCAGGGAGTATCCAGGGTGTGGGATCGCAAGAATTCGATCGCCATACGGCGCGAATTGAAATCGATAAAGGTCAGCAAATGGCCACGCTGAGGGACTAGATGGTAGTCGCTCTCAACGCCAACTTCTCGCAGCCTGTGGTGCATGCGCTGGCTGCTGGCTGCCGGGACCAATACATCTGTTTCGCCGTGGAAAAAGAAGAAGGGAGGCGCACTGTCGGTGATGTGCGTGATGGGAGAGGCGTGCAGATAAACATCGGGCAGATCCCCACGTGTACCACCCAAGACATGGGCCAATGCATTGCTTTGTGGCGGTATAAACTCGAAGTCGCACGGCGCACCGCCGGCTA
>JBEBXX010000067.1:0-7935 GCA_040391435.1 Aureliella helgolandensis
ATTCTCCCCAAATTCGCGCAACAGTATCCTCAGTACGAGGGGACGGGGTTAAAGCAGCTCTGCCAACTCATCCACGATGCGTACCGCAGGCACGATATAGCGCGGGTCACCACGGAGATGTATCTGTCGCCGATGCAGCCCGCCATGAAGCCATGGCAGGCCTACGATCGCATGGTGCACCGCGAGCTGGATCGCGTCGAGATCGATCATCTCGAAGGGCGCGTCACGGCGGTGCTACTGACACCCTATCCACCTGGTATTCCGCTGCTAATTCCGGGCGAGCGATTTAACAAATTGATCGTCGAATATTTGCAGTTCGCCAGAATGTTCAACCAGCAGTTCCCCGGCTTTGATACCGACATCCACGGCTTGGTCGAAGAGAAGGTGGATGGTCAGATCAAGTACTATGTCGACTGCGTGCGACAGCAGCCATAGTTGGCTAGTTTGTCGCCCCCATTGTGGTTGCCGCTTAGCCCGGAGCCGCGGTTTCGGGCTAAGCGCAGGCAGGGGCGCGGTGCGGTTGCAGACGCCCGCTGCGCGGTATTAAATGCCCTAAAGCGACAGTTAATCATTGAGGCTTTCACGGCAAGCTGGTACGCTATAGTTGCACGCTTGAGGCCGATCGGACTCTTCTGCGCTTCCGCATTCGCGGAACGCCGGCCATCATTTGGGCACGCACGAAAGGAATGCCGTTGAAACGCCCACCGTCGCCGTACGCACTGACACTATTGCTTATGGGAATTTCTGCCGTAGTCCCTACCGCAGCCTTTGCTCAGCGCGAACCTAAACGCGAGCCCAAGCGCGAGTCGAAGCAGGTGGTGACCTCGCAGAACTTCAAGGGCTATGGTGGGCTCCCCGGACCCGTTAAATCTGTCCCAGCTAAGCTTCCTGAGGTTGCGCCCGTCGATGCTAGTCGCGCCACCGAGTGCCGGCAAACCGCCGAGAAAATTGATGCTCTGGTCGAGGCTCGCTTGGCAGAGCTACAGCAAGCGCCCAACCCTCTTGCCGATGATTACACTTTCGTGCGTCGCGCATTTCTGGATATGTCCGGCGCGATCCCTAACTTGATGCAAACCAATGCCTATGCCAGCAGCCGGCAGGGGCGCAAAGAGGAGCTGCTCGTCGACGGGCTCTTGGGATCCTACGGCTACGTTAGTCACAGTTACAATTACTGGGCCAGCATTCTTCGTTTGAACGACCGCCAGGAGCACTTGCCTGCCACCAGCTATCGCGACTGGGTCAAGGAGCAGATGCGCATCAACCGCTCCTACCAAAGCTGGGTGTACGAAATGCTGACGGCCGAGGGCAAGCTGTGGGATAATCCGGCGGCGGGCTATACGCTGCGCGATGCGGGAATGCCGCTGGTCCATGTCGACAATACTGTGCGCGTGTTTTTAGGAACGCAAATTGGTTGTGCTCAATGCCACGACCACCCCTTTGATGACTGGACGCAGAAGAACTTCTATGAGCTGGCCGCGTTTACTTCAGGGGTCAATACGCGCGACGGCGAGTCGTCGCCGGCGTTTGGCAACGGCGATCCGATCGAGCGACTGAAGCGGGAGGGCAAGCAGATCGATCCCGACAAGCGACTGGAGGGCTCTATGGATCAGATGCTGCAGGCCAATTTGTTCCGCGTGTCGGTCGATGCGCATCGCCAGTTGAAGCTGCCTGAGGACTACGCTTATTCCGATGCCAAGCCCAACGACGTGGTCGTGCCGCAAGTACTGTGGGGCGGTCTGCCGGCTGGTGCAGCTAAACTCTCTCGGCGCGAACAGTTCGCGGCTTGGTTGACCTCATCGGACAATCCGCTGTTTGCCAAGACGATCGCAAATCGGCTGTGGAAGCGGGCTATGGGAGTCGGTTTGATTGAACCGGTCGACGACCTGCGCGCGGATAGCCCTTGTCAGAATCCCGAGTTGCTCGAGTTTCTGACTCAGGAGATGATTCGCTTGAAGTTCGACCAGAAAGAATTCTTGAGAACGTTGTACTACACAAAAACCTATCGCCGGGCCTGCGGTGACTTCGACCCCTCGTTGCAAGAATTCTACAATTTTCCTGGACCACGGCTGCGGCGCATGACCGCCGAGCAGATCTGGGACTCGATCTTGACGATCGCGATCTACAATCCATTCTCTTATGAGCTGCCTAACAATCAACAACTGCGCGAGGCGGTGAAAGTGGATATGGCCACCGTCACGTGGGCTCAGGCAGAGAAGATTGCCAGCACATACGACAAAACTCTGGGACCGATGGCTCGCTTAAAGATCATGTTCGGCTCGGGGTACCGGCAGCAGATCTTGGCGCGCTCCTCCGAGTTACCGAGCCCGCTGCCGCCCGAGCACTTTCTGCGAAAGTTTGGTCAGGGAGATCGTGAGTCGATCGAAGGCGATAGCACCGAGCCGACCGTGCCGCAGATATTGACTATGTTCAACGGCCCGTTTACCCACATGATGCTGGAGGACGGCTCGGTCATCCACGACAATCTATCGCGATCGCGCGACGCGCGCGATGCGCTCAATGTGATGTTTCTGTCCATCCTCAATCGCCCTCCCACGGGCCGCGATCGAGAGGTCGGCTTGAGCGAGATGGGCCGCGAAGACGCCGTGATGGGCTATGGTAATGTGGTGTGGGCCTTGATCAACACGCGCGAGTTCCTTTTCATTCAGTAACTGAGTACGAAACCTGCCGCACACCACAGCCAACCGTACTTCGCCGACTGCGCTCAGCTCCAGTTTAGCGCCCGGAGCCATGCTCGGCGACCCGGCCGGCCAGCACGGCTTTCACGCAACTCGCCGGAGCTTCATGGCCGACACCGCGCGTGCCCTACTGGGGGTGAGCTGTGCTGGCTCGCTTCCCCAACTGGGACGCGGGGCCCTCGCACATGCGGCGGAGACGGCCGCGACACCCGGCCATGGCAAAGCCAAGAGTGTGATCTTCCTGTTTATGAACGGGGCTATGAGCCATCTTGATACGCTCGATCCAAAGCCTGGAACTTCCAGCCAGGGACAAACCCAGACTGTTTCCAGTCGACTGCCGGGCGTGGTGCTGGCCGATAAATTGCCCAAATTGGCCTATCTGATGAACGGCATCGCACTGATCCGCTCGATGAGCACCGAAACTGGAGCGCATGAGCAGGGGACTTACATCATGCGGACCAGCTACAAACCGCTCAACTCCATCCGCCATCCGGGGCTGGGGGCTTGGGCGGGACATGTGCTGGAAAGATCCAACCCCAATCTCCCCGGAAACGTGCTAATCGGGCCGGCTACTGGACATCCATCGGCAGGGTTTCTCCCGGCCGCGTTAGCGCCCGTACCCATCTCCGATGCGTCGGCGGGACTGGAAAATACGCAGCCGCCAAGTTACCTTAGTGGTAAGCAGTTTCGCGCG
This sequence comes from Aureliella helgolandensis, assembly GCA_040391435.1. Classification (GTDB taxonomy): domain Bacteria; phylum Planctomycetota; class Planctomycetia; order Pirellulales; family Pirellulaceae; genus Aureliella; species Aureliella helgolandensis_A. Next base: position 3,391 of record JBEBXX010000067.1, read on the forward strand.
CGGATGGCGTTGGCTCGGCAGTTTGATACCCAGTTTAGCGCTCAGTACCAGAGCCAGCTTATCGATGCCTACGACCAGACCTATCGCGAGGCGGTGCAGTTGATGGGCTCAAGCGAATTGAAGGCCTTCGATATCACGCAAGAAAACCAGGCCATGCGCGACTTATACGGCAGCACGCGTTTGGGCCAGGGCTGTTTGCTGGCTCGCCGCTTGGTCGAAAGTGGCGTGCGGTTCGTCGAAGTCGATTACGGCAACTGGGACCACCACAACGATATTTACAAACAAGTGCCCGACATGACCACCGAGTTGGACAACGCGCTGGGAGCGCTGATACACGACTTGGCGAATCGGCGAATGTTGGACGAGGTGCTGGTCGTGCTCTCGACTGAGTTCGGACGCTCACCACAGATCAATGAAAACGCTGGCAGAGATCACCATCCAGCGGTTTTTTCTAGCCTGTTGTGCGGCGCGGGGATTCAGGGAGGGGCCGTGTATGGCCAGTCCGACAGTCTCGGACACTCGGTAGAGGAAGATGCAGTATCACACCAAGATATGAATGCAACGATTGCCCATGCGCTGGGCTTGCCGCTCGAGCAGGACTTTATCGCTCCCAATGGTCGACCATTTCGAATCTGCGACGATGGTGTTCCACTGACCAAGCTATTGATCTAGCGATGTGGGGTTCGGTGGCTCGCAGGCTTGCGGCTGGCAGCTCAGCCATGGCCCGTGGTGGGCTCGTGTCGTTAGCCCTTGTGCTAGCGACTACGATCGGCGCAGCGACCGCGCGGACCGCCGAAGGCGAACTCCCAGCACAGCTCAAAGCCGCTCAAGAGAACGCTTTGAAATGGTGGCGCGATCCGCTCAACCAACTCACGACCGTCGAGTCGACCAGCACCGATGAATTCGGCAACCGCTTGCGAACCATCGTGTTCATACTTCGCGATCCCAATGGCCGCTCGCTGGCGGTCAGTCGCGCAGGCAGTGCGGAAATGCAAGTCTTCTTCCAGCAGCGCCTAGACCAACTGTTGCGTCAAGCGATTCAGCAGCATGGGCTGAGTGAGCCCCAGGTCGACAAACTCAAGCTAGCCGCGGAACTCGATGTGGCGCGTTTTAACCGCCGCGTACAAGAGGCCGCACAAAGCCTGAACCAGTTCGACCAGTGGCATGCGAACGATGGTGAAGCCGATAAATTGCCTGCTCAAGAATTGGCCGCTGCCAAAAGCAGCCTGGCCTCGATCGCACAACATTGCGAGCGCGGGTTGTTCGATGAACAGTCGCTCTATATGCGTGTGCTGACCACGTTGCTGGAGCACCGCTGAGTTGCACAGCAACCTAAGCCAACTTTTTTTCAAACACCATCCCGTTGTGTTCGGCAATGAAACTCAAACGCCGAAGGATACCCGCCAGGGGCGTATCGTTAGCTGCCGTATCCGTCCGCACCAAGTCGACGCGTTCTGCCTGCAACTGTCTGCAGGCCTCGCCCAGCAGAAACGTCAAATGCTCAGCCGGCAATTCGCCGCTGGGCAGCGCCAATGGCCACAGCCAAGCGACCGCTTCGGGTGAGGTCTGCATTTCACTGGCCACGGTCCAGAACAAGGCATCACAGATAATTGCTTCGCCTGGCCGCCGCAATAAATTAAACTGGCTCGGTTCGGTGTGACCCATCCAGCAGGCCTGCCACCAAGACATGGCGGGTTCGTCCTCCGCTCGCTCAACTTGTGAACTGCGCCGAATCTGCAACTGCACCCGGTCGATCGGCGGTTGGTACTTGCTGAGGTCTAGCTCCCACAGGGTCGTAGCCAGCGATGGAGTAAATCCAATCGCTTTGAGCCAACTGCAACTGCGGCGTTCGCTGATCGTGGCGCCGATCATCGAATCGGCCGGACCCAAGCCTTGATAGAATAAGCATTTGGGCAGCAGTGGCTTGTAGCGACAGACCTCGATGCGCCGCTGGGCGAGCAGCGCTTCTGCGCGTTGCAACAAGCTCTGCGCAACGGTTTCTTCGCCGTCACAAGGCACAATGCACAGCGCGGCAATGGCCGCCAAGTCGCTTCTTGGTGCCTGCCAGTCGTCGCTCAAGATCGGGCTTAAGTGTAGAAAGCCAACCGGCTGCTCGTCATATTCGGCGACCAGTAGGTCTTCGGCTACAAAGTAGGGCTTGGCCAGCGTGGCCAATTCCAACTGGATGGGCGCTATGCGACAGTCCGCCCCCAAATCGCCATAGTGCGCGTTCCAAACTTTGCAGAACGCGGAGATATCCGTATTGCGAAAGGTTCGAATGGTGGGCAACACGACAGGCAAGTTTTCGCTAGAGTCGGAATTTTGAGTTCGAGTCCGTTTCCAATTTAGCTTGTGCTACGCAAAAGACCATCCCACATCCTAGAGGCAAGCCAACGACCATGCACAAGTTACTCTGCATGTTGCTGCCCGTTCAGCGGATCGCGCGAGAGCCAAGCATACAATCGATTTTTCGTATCAGCCGTTATGATGGTCTGCCCATCGCTAGAAAACGTCACGCAGGTAAGCTGCTCGCCTCGATGCCCTTCCAGATCGAACAACTGCCTCGGCATGGGATCGTGAGATGGCGTTGCAAACCAAACGGTTACCGTCCCACCCGGCGCGCCACTCACCAGAATATTTTCGGTGGGAGAAGCTACCACGCGTGAATGCAGCGCTATCTCAGTCGCCTCTGGCGGGGCGTCCGACACGCCTTCGGGAGCCGCATCGATGGGGACGAATTGAATCTCGCCCGCGTTTTCTGTCTCACTGTGGACCAATAGAAACTGCCGCGCGGCGCGGTTCGGATCGGCCCATGTCTCATTGAAAAAGCTCAGTCCTATCAGCTTCGCCTCGCGGCTCATCAGTGGAGCATTGGGCAGCAAGCGAGTCTGCCCCTGCGACAGGATTTGCAGACTGCCGTCGACGCGGCAGATCGCTAGCCGGCTGTTGCTGGCGGGATCCCACGTGGCTCCGCGAACTTGCCCGAGCTCCTGTATCAGTTCACCTGATTCGGCAGCTACGAGTTTGCTTTGTCCCTCGGCCACAATCAACATCTGCTGCTCATCTGGAGAAAGCATGATGCGGTCTGCCCCTAGCGCCGTATAGCTCATCCGCGACCAGCTTCCGCTGTCTGAAGCGGTTTCAAATTTCCAAATGGCGCCATCTTCCAGCAAAATCCACAGCGCGGTCCCCTGTCGATTGCCGGTTGCCGAAATAAACCGCGTGCGGCCATAACTGGTTACTGCAGTGGACCCCTCGGCCAGCGCCAGCACGCTTGCACTCGCGGTGGCCACGTATGTCAGATGATTGAATTTCATGCGCGAGCGGATGCGACTAGCGTCGACGACCAACACTTCATGGATGCGGTCCACCAGTTGAGCCTGGTCGTCCGCGATGTGCAGCCAACACACGCCTGGCTCTTCAACGGTTTGTAGCAATCTGCGTGGCTTGGCGCGTTGAGAAAAGCTTAATGAAACCAGCTTAGTCGTCGGCTTAACACCGCGTTGACGAGTGGCGATGTGCAGGGTTTCGCCCCCGACGCTCTGATGGATGGACATATCGACGTCTAGATGAGCCTGAATGCGGCCTCGGTTAATGGCCAAAGCGTCGCGAATCGCCCCAGCATCGCTACGCTCCTCGAAGGATCGCGTCGACCAGGCTAGTTCTAATTCCGCTCCAGTCCATTGAAAGGCAGCCAAACCACCGGTCGAAAAGGAAAGATAAAATCGCTGTCCATCCTCAGACCACACGCCTTGCAATGGTACATCGCTCGGATCGGCCAAGCTAAAATTGCGCAAGCCTGGGGCATCCCAAGAAGCCGGATTATGTACGTCCAACAGACGCACGGCCCCCGAGCGTTTAACCAGCATTGTCAGCCCGGGTGCGACCGGATGGGGAATCGCAAAGTAACTGCCGAAATCGCTGCGTCTGAATGTTTCTTGACCACTGGCCAGATCGATCAAACGTGTTTCGCTATCGCTGGCAACCAGCAATTGTCGGCCGCTGTCCACTAGAGAAATGCGCTGTTCGATCGATTCGTGATGCGCATTCGAAGCCTCTTGTGCGGCGTCCCGGCTGCCGGCTGAGTCGCCAGTCGTCGGCTCACGATTGGCGGCCGTCCAACGCCGCAGCATGGCTCCACTCTGAGCATCCCAACTGCAGAACTCCCAAACCTGCCCCGGGTCCACGAGATACTTTCTGTCCGCATCCTTTAGCGAAGCCGCAGTGACCACCATAGAGTTCTCGTAGTCGACAGCCGAATTGACTAGCTCTGCACCGGGCGTATGCCCGATGTAGCTCCACCGACTGCCGTCGATCTCAATCGTGTGACCATCGGCCATACTCCACAGGTCAACTACGCCATTCGCATCGACAGCCAGGGCTTGGCCGTCACTGGGGCCAGCGATGACGGCCTGCACCGGTGCAAGGTACTCGACCAATTGCCCATGGCTGGAGCGCTGCATTCTTCGCCGCTGCTTTTGGCGCGCGACATCCCAGACGATCGATGTCCCTTCCGCATCCACGGCCATGACTTGGTCATCGTCT
>JBEBXX010000068.1:0-7916 GCA_040391435.1 Aureliella helgolandensis
AACTCCTGCAAGATGTAAGCAGCTCCGTAGGCTTCCAGCGCCCACACTTCCATCTCTCCAAAGCGCTGGCCGCCGAACTGCGCCTTGCCGCCCAGAGGCTGTTGGGTAATGAGCGAGTAGGGGCCCGTGCTGCGCGCGTGAACTTTGTCATCCACCAAGTGGTGGAGCTTGAGCATGTAGATGTAGCCCACGGTGGTCTCCTGCGCCATCGGCTGGCCAGTTCGCCCGTCGATCAGCCGGACTTTGCCGTGGCGTGGCAGTCCCGCCTCTTCTAGGCAGTTGTTGATGTCCTCTTCGGATGCACCGTCAAACACCGGCGTCAGGGCTTGGAAGCCCAGTTTAGCACCGGCCCAGCCCAAGTGCGTCTCCAGAATCTGACCAACGTTCATCCGGCTGGGAACCCCCAGGGGATTGAGCAGAATCTGTAGCGGCGTGCCATCGGGCAGGTGCGGCATGTCGGCGATCGGCAGAACTTTGGAGATCACCCCCTTGTTTCCGTGGCGACCGGCCATCTTGTCACCCACGCTGATCGTCCGCTTGGTAGCCACGTAGACTTTGACCATCTGCAGCACACCACTGCGCAGTTCGTCACCGCGCTTCATGCTGTTGAGCTTGCGATCGCGGGAATCGATGGCCTCTTCAACGTCTGGCCAGTGCGCCTTGTGCGCCTTGCGAACTTCCGCGTGATGCTTCTCGTCGAGCTTATTGATCAAGCGCGACAGATTGAACGTTTGCGCATTTTCAGCCACAAACTTCGGATCTTGTTCGCCACCCAGTGGTGTGCCATCGTCATCGGTCAGCTTCGACCCAATGACCGCTTCGATCTGGTGTATGAAATGGGTGAAGGTGGTCGAGATCTCGGCATTGCCAGCGCTCTCGATCTCCTTCAGTTCCTTTTCGAAAAGCTTGCGCTCGTCGTCGGACAAACTCATGCGGCGGCTGAATTTGTGCGTGTCGATCACGATGCCTTCGATCCCCGATGGAACCTCGAGCGAATCGTTCTTGACGTCTTCACCGGCGCGACCGAAGATCGCGTGCAAGAGCTTCTCTTCGGGTGTCAGTTCGGTCTTGCTTTTGGGAGAGACCTTGCCGACCAAGATGTCGCCGGGTCGCACAAAGGTCCCGACCTGCACAATACCGCTCTCGTCCAAGTTGCGCAACGCCTTTTCACTGACGTTGGGAATATCCCGGGTGAACTCTTCGCGGCCGAGCTTGGTTTCGCGAATCTCCACGTCGAAGTCCTCGATGTGGATCGAGGTATAGGTATCCGCGCGCACCAGTTCTTCGCTGATGATGATCGCGTCTTCGTAGTTATAGCCGTCAAACGACATGAAGCCCACGAGCACATTCCGACCGAGCGCCAATTCGCCTTGGTACGTGGCCGCACCGTCGGCGATGATTTGGCTCTTCTCGACCTTGTCACCCAAATTGACAATGGGTTTTTGATTCAGACACGTACGCTCGTTGAGCCCGCGGTACTTTTGCAGCGGATAGACGTCCGAGCCGACTTCGATCTTGGTCGAATCGACCGCGGTTACCTTGCCGGCACGCTTGGCGCGGACCACCATGGCACTGTTGATGGCCACTTCGCGTTCCATGCCGGTACCGACGATCGGCGGCTCAGCCACCAGCAGCGGCACAGCTTGACGCTGCATATTGGAACCCATCAGCGCGCGGTTAGCGTCGTCGTGCTCCAGGAACGGAATCAGTCCCGCCGACACACCCACCATTTGGCTCGGGGCGATGTCCATATACTGCATATCGCTGGGCAACACGATTTGGAAGTCGGCGCGATAGCGGGCGATCAAGTTTGGCCCGGCCACTAGCTCGCCGTCCTTGACCTCGGTATCTGCCGGACAAATGTAGGCGTCGGCTTCTTGATCAGCTCGCAGCCACAGCACTTCGTCCGTCAACCGGCCTTCCTTGATCACGCGATAGGGAGTGACCAAGAAGCCGTACTCGTCAACTCCGGCGTAGATAGCCAGCGAGCTGATCAGACCGATGTTGGTACCTTCGGGCGTCTCGATCGGACAGATTCGGCCGTAGTGCGAAATGTGTACGTCGCGAACCTCGAAGCCGGCGCGTTTGCGGTTAAGGCCACCTGGCCCCAGCGCCGACAGGCGTCGCTCGTGCGTCAACTGACTCAGCGGATTGGTCTGGTCAACTACCTGTGACAGTTCACCGCGACCGAAGAAGTACTCGATCGCTGCGCTGATGCTCTTGGGGTTGACCAAGCTCCGCGGGGACATTTCGTCCACTTCCTTGAGACTCATCCGCTCTTGCACCGTGCGGCGAAGTTTGAGGAAACCCTTGCGCAATTCCTCGCTGGCCAACTCGTCGATGGTTCGCAGACGACGGTTGCCCAAGTGGTCGATGTCATCGAACTGCGCACCCGACTCGGGATCTTGCAAGTCGATCATATACCTGATCGACGCCAGCAAATCCTCTGGACGCAGCGTCATCACGTCTTCTGCCACGTCGAGCTTGAGCTTGCGATTGAGTCGGAAACGGCCGACGCGACCGAGACGGTAGCGATTGACATCGAAGAACTTCTCGTGGAACAGCGTGCGAGCTTTTTCCAGTTGAGGCGGATTGCCGGGACCCAGACGTTGGTAGATTCTCAGCAGGGCTTCTTCATGGCTGCTGGTGTTATCCTCGGCCAGCGAATTGACGATCAGTGGCGTCTTAGGCGCTTCCATGACCTCGATCTGCTTCAGGCCACACGTGCAGATCGTCTCGGCCACATTCTTGAGGATTTTCTGACCAGCTTCGATGATAATCTCGCCGGCGCGATCGGAGTCGCTAGGATAGACCACGTCATCCACGGCCACCTTGCCCTCGATTTTATTGACACTGCGACCATCGACCAACTTCTCGACCTTGGTCTCATAGAAAGCCCGCAGTAGCTGGCTGTCGGAGCTCATCTCGGGACTCATCGCGCGAAGCAGAGTCATCACCGAAAATTTACCGCTCTGGTCGATGCGGACGCTCAAGCTGTCCTTCTTGGTGACATTCACCTCGATCCAACTGCCGCGCTCGGGGATCACCCGGCAACTAGGCAGCTTGCGATCTGTGGTGGCCTCCAACTCTTCTACGAAATCCACCCCTGGGCTGCGGTGCAATTGACTGACCACTACCCGTTCAGCACCGTTGATGATGAATTAACCACCGCCGAGCATGACGGGGATGTCGCCCAGATACACCTCTTCCTCGATTGGCTGCTCGCGATTCAGTCGCAGCCACACCTTCAAAGGCTTGCCGTAGGTCAATCGCAACTGGCGACACTCGTCCGGCGCATAGCGCGGCTTGCCCAGTTCGTAGCGAAGATACTCCAGCGAGACAGTCTTGTCGTAGCTCTCGACCGGAAAGATTTCCCGAAAAACCGATTCGAGGCCAATGTCCTTGCGCTTATCGAGCGGGACATCCTCCTGGAGGAAAAGCTCGTAGCTTTTTGTCTGTAGCTCGGTTAGACCCGGGATCTCCAGGGTATCGAGGCCGGAACCAAATTTACGAACGCTGGTTGGCTGTAGTCGTCGCTGCGAAGAAGTGGCCATTGACGAAACGTGCTCCTAAAGGATCCGTGATGAAGAAATGGGGGGCTCGTCCCGCTAGTCTCAGCGCAGAGGCGAAGCGCAGATTCATATCCAAGTGCGCTATTTAAGGAGTCCACATCCTGACACACGTGCGCGCCGGAGAAAGATGGTTGGGCTGGATTGAGAGCGAGCTGGCCGTCATGCAAACAGATAATATATCCATTCTCTATAGTTCTAGCAAACCCCGTTGGCCAGCAGGTTTAGGAGAAATCGCATGTTTTTTCCGCAACAACAGGCAAATCCACCCCATCGGGCACAGATTTTGCCTAGCGCGGCTCGTTTCCACCGCTTCAAGCAGTTAGCCAAGTGGGCTGTCGCCGCCCGCCCCCGCTACTGCCCTCACCAGCTAGAATACTACACGTCGGTGCGGCGGCGCACCGGGCGAGGGGTGGCCGACTTGGCAGAACTCGCCGCAGCGGGCGGTCGCGCGGCCGCCCGCCGGAATAGCCCGCGCGGTGCCGGAGGGCTGGCCGGTGCCGCGGCCGCGCTGGTCGAAGCGGCTGGGCTGGTCGATGCGGAACTAGCAGCGGGCGCAGCGTAAGCAGCACCGGCGGCGTGACTGCGGTGGGTAGGCTCTTCGATGCCGATGTCTCCCAAGTACTCGCGACGCACTTCCGGGTGCTGCCGCACGGTGTCCGGCGAGCCCTCGCACATCACCGCGCCTTTGCTGATGACATAGCAGCGATCGACGGTCTGCAGGATCTCGCGAGCAGCGTGGTCGGTAATCAAAATGGCGATGCCGCGCTCGCGGAGCTTGACGATGATCTCTTGGAGATTCTGCACGGTCACTGGGTCGATCCCGGCGATGGGTTCATCGAGCATGATGATCCTGGGATCGGAGACCAAGCAGCGGGCGATCTCCAGACGCCGGCGTTCCCCTCCCGACAAACTCCCCGCTTTGGAGCGTCGGATGTGCGTGATCTCAAAATCCTCCAGCAAGCGCTGCGTGCGCAACTTGCGCTCGCGCGGAGCAACCCCCAGCAGCTCGTACACGGCCAACAGATTCTGCTCGACGCTCAGCTTGCGAAAGACGCTCGACTCCTGAGCCAGGTAGCCCATACCACCTTCGCCTGCGCGGCGAAACAGCGGCCAGTCGGTGACATTCAAGCCGTTGAGAAAAACCGTCCCGCGATCCGGGCGGACGATACCGCACGTCATCTTAAAGCTAGTCGATTTGCCTGCCCCGTTGGGCCCCAGCAGACCGACGATCTCCGCGTCCTCGACGACCATATTCACACCGCTGACCACTTTGCGGCGGCCATACGACTTCTCCAGTCCAATCACTTCCAGCACGCTCATCGGTTCATCCTTGAAAATGTGTCGCTTAGCGAATCAGTCCCATGCGGGCAAAGTTCGGTGTGAACGGTACGGGGGAATTCCACGTATGCGGCCAGAAGACCAGCAGCGCTTTGCCGAGCAAGAACCGCTGCTCGACGTAATTATGGCCCACCCAGGCGCGAGCGTCTGAGCTGTGCGAGCTATTGTCCCCCATGGGGAAATACTGGTCTGCCTCAAGCTCAAAGCCCAGCGTGCCGCGCTGACTGAACAGATCGGACTCGTCCCACCATTGCGGATGCGCGTACACGGCAGCCAGCGCCTCGGAGGCTGAACGGATCTGACTGCGGGCCGTCGCGTCAGGTACCGCGGCCAGCAGAGGTGCCAGCCGACTCAAGTCGTAGTCGCTGTACTGCGACGCAAATCCGCCTCCCTGAACCGCGATGTAATAGATGTCACGATAGACCCGCGCGCGGTTCACCGTCAACTCGATGTCCTGGCCACCAATGCCCACTGGCGCAGCGTCCAAGGGATCACTTTCGCTCCAATACGGCCGACGCTCCGTAGGGCTGGAGCGCAGCTTGTGCGAATCAAACTGAGTAGGACTGCTGAATTGCACAAGGCTGCCATCGACCCACAGTACCAGTTGATCGTCGAAATTGGCGAACTGAAGGCGGTAGCTTCCTCGGCCACGCACGCTAGTTTGCGCGGTGGGAGCCGCCTGGGCAGCCTCTCCACTTCCGTTCCCCAGTCCGCTCCAGACGCTGGCTGGTTGACCATCGGCTGCGATCGATAATTTGGCTTGGCCACTGGCCACGTCGATCGCGCAGCCAAAGTGCACTCCGAATTCGACCAGGTCTAGCAGCAGTAAGCCAGAATCCGACGCGACTTCGACATCGAACTCACCGGCCAGATCTCCGACCCAGTGATGCCCGTCGTTGTCGCCGCCGCGGCCGGCGTCCAACTGCAGCCCCTGATTGATCGCCACATCCATCGCAGTCGTCTCCCCTTTTATTTCTGGGCGGAGCTGATTGCCGCGGTAAATGCGGTCTCGGCCCCATTGATACGACGAATTGTAGGCTAGGTAGTCGGTAATCAGCGTCGAGTGGTATTCATCGACAGGCTCGAGCGGCGCTCCCGACATGAAGCTCTCCCAGGCGGCCGCATCGAGGAACTTGTGGTAGTAGCGCAAAAATTGAGGTTCAGCAGATGGTGCTAGCTGCGCACTCCACTGCTGGCTGCTCTGCTCGACCTGCCAAGCCGCTGCAGCGCCGCTCGAAGGCAATGGCTGCCACAGGCTCGGCCATCCCTGGTCGATCAAATCGGTCGGTTGATATTTTGTGTCCGCCACAATTTGTTGCATCGCGCGAATTTTATGAGGCGGCTTGCGAGCGATGGTCCAAGCTGGCGAATCGGCGGTCTGCGTGTAGATGTCCCCCTCTTGAATCAGCAGCGATTCGCCCGGCAGGCCGATCAACCGCTTGATGTAGTTCATGTGCGCTTCGATGGGATACTTGAATACCAAGACCTCCCACCGCTCTGGGTTCTTAAACACATAGTCAAACTTGCTGACTAGGATGCGATCGCCTGAGAAGGTCGCGTGATTCTTATCGCCGCGCAGGTCGTACGGGTTTAGCCCGCGGCACGTCGCGCAAGTGCTTCCGACCGTTACATACTGGCTGGGCGCTTGAGTGCTGGAGGTGAACTCGGAGCTAGCACTGGCTTGATACTGCTGCCCGCAATGCTGGCAAAACAGATCCTTGTGAGCTCCCATCAGCGTCGGTGCCATCGAGCCGGTGGGGATGACAAAAGCCTCCGCCACAAAGGCTCGGAATAGGAAAGCCAGGATAAAAGCCACGATGATCGACTCGATCGTCTCGCGCGTGCCCTGCGGCTTGGCCGTATCTTGCTCAGCTTGAGCGCCGTCAACCGACTCAGTAGATGACTTGGCAGTTTTTGCGGCAGACATAGTAGCTGACTTTGGTCTGGAATTCTCGGGCTTGGCTGGCGGTGGACGCTGCGGGTTCAAGAATTATAGCGATAGTTGCCCCGGGAATGAATGCGAACCGAAATAAAGCCCCTGGGATTAATGGTCGTCGACTGCGCGCCATAGCCCCGTCTGCACTAGAATCTCAATTGTCGCGCCGAGGTCGCTCGCCGGAGAACTCGTAACGCCTGCCCAATACTGCAGATTTGCGCGGTGAGGTTGCAAGGTGTACGCGGTCGATCGCGGCGAGCATTTACAAGTCGCTTACCACAAGGGAGATCGTCAATGCGCATCGCACACTGGTTTGCAGGTTGCCTAGGCTGTGCCACGCTCGTGGGGTCATTGGGCTGCGGACCTACTTCGCCCCCCGCTCCGGCACCGGCCCCTCCAGCCGAAGCCTCCGAGGTGGTCGCACAAAAAGCGGTGGCAGGGGTTGGCAAGCAGGGGCAGAGTCTGCGCAACGACACGGGGGTAGCCAAGATGATCTCGGGACCGGCTGCCGCGCTGTTTAACGTCAAGCAAAAGGCTGTGCTGGATATCCAGATCCCTCATGCGCTGCAGCTTTTCCAAGCCACCGAGGGCCGCCTGCCCAAGTCGCACGACGAGTTCATGGAGAAGATTGTCACCGCCAACAATCTCGTACTCCCCGAGCTGCCGGCTGGTGCTGTCTATCGCTTCAATACCGACAAAGGCGAACTGTGGGTCTACCCTGAAGACGAGCTGCCTAAATAAACAGCATCCTGCTTGCCACGAAGTGGGGTATGCATCCTGCTTGCCAGAAAGTGGGGTATGCATCCTGCTTGCCTCAAAGTGGGGTATGCATCCTGCTTGCCTTACTTGGTCCCCGCCAAGGCCTAGACCGCGCACGGCTCGTGCGAGCCGCGGAATAGATGGTTAAAAAATGGATGGTGAGAAAATCTCGCGATCCATGCACGACATCGCCACTGTACTTCCGCATATGCGTGATCCGCATCCGAGGCTGGCGTTTCGCAAGCTAGAAGCTTACGCCACGAAGTGGGGTATGCATCCTGCTTGCCAGAAAGTGGGGTATGCATCCTGCT
>JBEBXX010000069.1:0-7905 GCA_040391435.1 Aureliella helgolandensis
GGTGGATTCGATCCATGAAGAAATAGGACATAATCGACTATGGAATATCCTGAAGATACGCTTAGTGGATCTAGCTTGGGGTTGAATTTGCTGAACCGCGTGGCGTTTGCCCGCAAGCAGCGAGCAGCCCGAGTTACCTGGCACACCCACGAATATTACGAGCTTATTTTGGCACTCGACGGGGCCACGGTCTACGAGTTCACCGACGGCAAGACGGTCGATTTAAATGGCGGTCAGTACTTGGTCATCGCCCCGGGGGTGTCGCACCGCGGATTGCAAGACGTTCGCCGGCCCACGTCGATCGTGGGCTTGATGCTCGACCCCCACGCGCGGCGTGCAACGGCCGGTAGCCCCTTTGTCCAAAGCGACTTGGACTGGCTGACTTCCCAGTTTGCAACCGCCCGCCGAGGGGCATATCCGATGAATGCCGAATTGAAGAGTTTGGCTAAATCGGTGGCCCGCAGCGTGAGTTCGCCAATAGCGGATATGGACTTGGAAATCACTAAACTGCGTTGGGCTCTGTGCGGGATTGTCCTCGAGTCAGCACGACAGTTAGCCACAGTCCGCAATAGCGTGCAAGACCAGACCGTCGAGCGGGCCATTGAGTTTATGCACGCGCGCGTTGCGAACCCTTGTCCCATCGAGGAGATGGCTAAGACGCTCGGTTGCAGCCGCGCCAAGCTGTTCGACGTTTTTAAGGACTCGACTGGCGTGACCCCTTACGATTACTGGCTCCGTCTACGCATAGATCAAGCCCAACATATGCTATTGGAATCTGAGCGACCGATACCAGAGATTTCATCCGAGTGCGGGTTCTCCACCAGCCAGTATTTCAATCTGGTATTTCGCAAGTACGCGGGCATGAATCCCAGCGAGTATCGCGAGCGGTTCCGCATGCAAGCGGGGAGTTTAGCCAAGGAGGCAAGCTAAGCCGCTCAGCCAATGAATCCGCCTGCCTCTCAAATCCTATTGCATCCCATGCCACGGAATCGCCAACACCCCATCGCAGCACATTATGAAGATTGATCTGCAGCAGACCATTGTCGCCGTGGGCAGCGGTGTCGCGCCCGGGCGTCGCGCCATCGTGCGGCTGAGTGGACAGCAAACACAAAGCTTGTTGGAGCGACTCATCGGCCACGATGTTGAGGCTAGCGCCGCGACAACGCTGCGCGCAGCAGCCGACTTAGGCTGGGGAGATCGGCGTATCGATGTGACTGTTCTGTACTGGCCCGACGATCGCAGTTACACCGGCGAGCCCTGCGCAGAGCTGCACGTGTTGGGCTCCATGCCCATTGTCGAATCGCTGGTGGAGCGATTGATCTCGCTGGGTGCCGTGCCAGCGGAGCGAGGTGAATTCACGCTGCGGAGCTTTCTAGCTGGTAAGCTCGACCTAGTCCAGGCCGAAGCTGTTCTCGGCGTGATCGAAGCCGAAACTGCCGACGATCTAACCATGGCTCTCCAACAGCTCGGTGGAAATATTTCTAGACCGGTGCGTCGTCTGCGCGACAGTTTGGTGGAGCTGACAGCGCACCTGGAGGCCGGACTCGATTTTGTCGAAGAGGATATCGAGTTCATCTCCGCCGCGGATTTGTCGGCGGGCTTGCAGCGCATCGCCGGCGAGTTGGCGGGTATCGCGGAGCAATTGCGCTCGCGTGGTGCGCGCGCCCGGGAAGCGTCCATCGTTTTGGTCGGCCTGCCCAACTCAGGCAAGAGCTCGCTGCTCAACGCGCTGCTGGGATCGCAGCGCGCCATTGTGTCGCCGCAAGCCGGAACGACTCGCGATGCGCTTACCGCGCGCATCGCGCTGGATGGACTGAGCGTAGAGGTCACCGACACGGCCGGCGTGGAAGAACTGCACGAGCGGTCGCCGCGTGCACTGGCCCAAGATGTCCTGCATGAGCGACTGCAGCGCGCCGACCTAGCAGTGCTGTGCATCGACTTACAACAACCGCCGAGTCCGGAGTGGCTCGAAGCGCAGCATCGCCATTTGCAAAGCGTGGTGCCGAGCGTGTTGTGGATTGGTACCAAGGTTGATCTGGCTGCTACGGCGGAGCTCACGTCGAATTTGCAGGAACACTGCGCGGCGACGGTCAGCGTGCACGATCCGCAGAGCATTGATGGCTTGCGAACGCGGCTCGCCCAGGGGGTGCAGGATGCCCGCGGGCAACTGCACTCCTATGCCATGCATGCCACGGCCACGCGCTGCCGCGGCGCATTGGAGTTAGCCCGGTCGGCCATCGCGCGGGCATTAGCTCTGGTGGCCCAGGCCGATGGGGAAGATCTAGTGGCCAGTGAACTGCGGATTGCCATCGACGATTTGTCGTCGGTAATTGGCGAAGTCCACAGCGAGGACATCTTGAGCGAGATCTTTGGCCGATTCTGCATTGGCAAGTAAATTATGCGACGAGAAAAGGTGGTTACCGTCGGTGTTGTGGTGTGATTACCGCATCGACAAATGCTGTGTCCGCTCTGGCCAGCGGCCCAATTTCCCTGGCGACTTCGCTACAATCCACCATAGCATCTTGCGGAAAATAGGTGGCGTAGCTGTTAATCGGTCGAGCCCAAAGCCGATGCCCGCTCGAATTTCTTCTACAACGATTCTATTTTCCTCGCGATGCTTGCCGTTTCGGGAGCCACGGAAAACAGACTAAACGGGGGGGGCAATGCGATGAGCAAACAACAACCAGCGATCGAGACCATTTTGCGGATTCCGGGAAAGTGGAGTGGTCCGGAAGATTTTTTTTCGCGATTGCCAGACAGCGTTCGCGTCGAGGGACAAAATTTAGTATTACCCGACGGAGCGTTGGTGGAGTGCAACCCGATACCCAAAGACGATCAATTCGCGATGATATTTCGCCAATCTTGCCGACGCCCAGCTTCACCGCAAGAACTGGCGATTGTGGACGACTACAGTGTCAATGTCTGCCTCTCCGGACCTGGCGGTTCGCTCGATGCCGCTCGAACAATCATGCAAGCTGGTGCGGCCGTCCTTCAAGCAGGTGCCGGTGGCGTGTTCATCGATAACAGCGGCCTGTCCCACGGTGCCAGCGCTTGGATAGAAATGAGTGAATCCGCCGACGCAGACGCGCTGAGCTTCGCCTTCGTGGGCATCGTTCGCGGACGCATGGAGGTCTGGACGATGGGCATGCACGTCCTCGGCAAGCCCGACTTGGTCATGTCGCGTGTCGATGCCGATGCCGACCAGGACACCATTATCGACACGCTGCGCTACGTCTGTGCGGGCGAACGGCCGATTGACGATGGCCATATACTGGCCGACGAACATGGACCGCGTTACCAAATCCGTACGGCACCCGCTGATCAATTCAAATCCAATAGCCCGATGCACAATCCCTTTGGACGTCTAAAGCTCATCAGCTACCGCTCGATTGCACAGCGCAACTGACCACCGAACGAGCTCGACTGTCGGCGTCTCCGAAGAACATTAAAATCGCTGGGCGTCGTCGCTCAGTGATTAGTTCTCGCATACTCGCCGAGCCGCTTTGACCAACTGCACAAATTCTGCGCGCAGACCGCTGTCATCGGGACCACCGTTTTTCTGCGCCGTTTCAATGACCCAATCCCAGTTGGCTCGTCCCGCATGCTGGCTGTGCCTCAGAAGCAAACCATAGCCGACGACGGCGGAAGCGAACTGAAAGTCTTGCGATGGGTTCGAGGAAAGGCTGGTGGGCGAGACGCGGACTTGGAACTCGCTACTGTGTGAACTTTGAGGCAGTTTATAGCGCAAGTTGACGGTCAGCATGTCGCTGGAATCTGCAGTAGCAATCAGTTTGGGCTGCACGAACTCGCTGGGCCGCGACTCGGGGGAAGTCTGCGAGACGCCGGATGGAACGAGTTCATAAAATGCGGTGACAGTATGTCCAGCGCCGATCTCGCCAGCATCTTTGCTGTCGTCGCGAAAATCTTGGTTTTCCAGCAGTCGGTTTTCGTAGCCCAGCAGTCGATAGGACTGAACGTATTGAGGATTAAAATCTAGCTGTACTTTTACATCTTTGGCGATTGTCACCAGCGTACCACCGACTTGTTCGACCAGCACCTTGCGGGCTTCCAGCAGCGAATCGACGTAGGCGTAATTACCGTTTCCCTTGTCTGCGAGTAGCTCCATCTTGGCATCTTGAATATTGCCGCTGCCGAAGCCCAGCACAGTCAAGAAAACATCGGAGCGGGCTTGCTCTTGGATCAATTCGAGCAGCGCGCTGTCGCTGGTGGTGCCGACGTTAAAATCTCCATCGGTACAGAGAATTACGCGGTTAATGCCTCCGGCGACTTGATGCTCCTTGGCCACGCGGTAGGCCAGCTCGATCCCTTGTCCGCCATTGGTGGAGCCGCCGGCACTCAGACTGTCAATGGCTGCCAAGATCTTAGCCCGTTCGCGAGCCGGAGTGGAATCTAGGACCAGACCCGATGCGCCCGCATAGACGACTACTGCCACGCGATCGTCCTTGCGCAGTTCGGCCGTAAGCAGTTGCAGCCCGGACTTGACAAGCGGAAGTTTTTTCTCGTCCAACATCGAACCCGACACATCCAGCAAGAATACTAAATTGCAGGCGGGGCGCTGGCTGTGTTCGACGGCCTGTCCCTTGAGTGCGACGCGCAGCAGTTGATGCTCGGGCTGCCATGGGCACACCGCCAATTCAGTTGTCACGCTAAACGGATGCTCGCCGCTGGGGGCCGGATAGTCGTAGCTGAAGTAGTTGACCAACTCCTCGATGCGGACGGCACCAGGCGGCGGAAGTTGGCCTTGCTGAAGCATGCGCCGCACGTTGGAATACGAGGCCGTGTCGACATCGATCGAGAAGGTCGACTGGGGTGCAGCGATGGCCTTCAAAAATGGATTCTCTTCAATCGCTGCATACTCTTCGCGATCGAACTGCGTCGGTGTCGTTTGGCTGGGCTCTAACAACCCGCCGCGGGAACCATCCAGCGGTGCGCTGGCCTGGTAGCCCACCTGCTCGCGGCCGCAACCTGCTGTTAACAATCCTGCCAGGAGCAAAACTCCCAGGGGCACCAATCTAGATTGGCTAAAGAAACAGACCAAGCGCGAAAAGCGGGCCATGAGAGTGCTCCTAAGCGACGACGCGGTAGCGACAAGTGATGGACTCTATGTAGTTAGACGCGCGCCTAGTCTAGGGTATTCCCTGGAATACGAAAGAATTGCCGGTGCCTTAGCTAGCCCAACGCGCTAGCGTGGGGTCTATGTGTGTAGATGAGGACACAGGTGCATGCGTTAGGCGCAGTCAGCCGGGGCAGCCACCTGCGCAGGTCGGAACTAACGGTTGTTTGGCGGGGTGGTGATCCGGGACACCGCGTGTTGCGCATGGTAAACCACGCGCGCCGCGGCCTGCTGCGGTTCGGCGTAAAACGAATTAGCCTGCCGAATCGTTTAGCCATGGAGACCGCACGCTAGCGCGTTGAGGTGGAGATGCGGGAGGAACCCACGCTAGTGCGTTGGGGTGGCAATGCCGAGGGCGGGAAACAATTCGCGCACGGCCTGCTGGCCACCGCGGACGCACTGGGGAATGCCCACGCCTGCATAGCCGGCTCCACAGAGTTTAAGCGTGGGAAAGGGGGCCAGCGCCTGGCTCAGTTGCTGCATGCGTTCGACGTGACCGACTAAGTACTGCGGCATGGCTTCGCGCCAGCGCATGACTCCTTGCCAGCGGGCGGATTGACCGGTCCAGCCTAGAATAGCCCGCAGCTCTTGATGAGCCGTATCGATCAACTGCGCGTCGCTCTGCTCGAGCGTTTCGGGAGCCAGCGCGCCTCCTAAAAAAATGCGCAGCAAGGTTTGTCCGGGCGGTGTGCGGCCTGGGTATTTGTGACTGGCAAGGCTGATAGCCAGTGCCGCGCGGCCTTCCTTGCGCGGTACGATTACTCCGAATGCGTCCGTTCGCCGCGACAATTCATGATCGTCGACGACCATCGCAACCACCGCGCTAGAGGCATACGGGATACCAGCCACCAACGCGGCCGCCTCGGGCGCGGTGGCTTCGATCAGCTTAGCTGTGATAGCGGTGGGCGTGCTGCAGATCACTGCATCAAACGTAGACAGCTCGTTCTGGGTAGCGATCAGCCACTGACCGCGCAGCGCCTTGTCAGGCGGCGAAGTGGTGGCCGCGGGTGAAGTGGTGGCCGCGGGTGAACTTGCGGGCGTCTCGGGCTCAGCTTCTGCAGGCATCCAGCGCAGCGACTGCACCGGCGTGTTCAGTCGTAGTGCGTTAGCCGGCAGGCGCTGCGTGAGCTGGTCGATCCACCAACTCATGCCTTGTCGCGGCGCGACGAACTGATCGTAGCGTGCCCCGCTGGCGCGCCGCGCTGCGGCTGCGGCGTCCTTCTTGCGAGCTGCCAAGTGACCGCGAATCAGCCCTCCAGCCTGGGCTTCCATCTCGACAAACTGCGCCATGGTGGCGCGCATGCTGAGCGTTGCCGGATCGGCCGTGAAAATCCCACTGACGATCGGTTCCACCAAGTTTTCATAGGTCTCTCTGCCCAACCGCCGCGTGGAAAAAGACTGCAGCGATTCGTCTTCATCTAGGGTGCGGCGCGGGACCCAGAATTCGCCCAAAAGGCGCAGCTTGGCAGGCCAGGACAGGGTCCGCGTCGTCAAAATGGAGCCGATCCGCGTCGGCTGCATAAGGCTGAATCCGACTGGGATCGGCTCGAGCTTGCCGCGATGCAAAACCAGCGCTCGACGGTTGGCTTTAGCTGGTGAGATCATTTCCGAATCCAGTCCACAGCGCACGCACAAATCCCACGCGTGTGGGATCAGCGTGGCAAAGTTATCGGCGCTGCGCTCGATCAGATACGGCCCATCATGGATCGTTTCAAGCACTCCTCCAGCCCGCTCCGAGCCTTCGAAGAGGGTGACCTGCAGCTCTGCAGAGTGTTCGGCCAGGGCCAGCGCGGCAGCTAGTCCACTGATGCCCGCACCAATGATTGCAATTCGCTTCACAGGCCCAAACCTTGCGCTGCGGCGTCGATCTTAGCTGCCAAAATAAAATCGTTCTCGCTCAAACCACCGATGGCATGGGTGGTCAATTCAATCCGCACATGGCGGTAGCCGGTGAGATGTAGATCGGGATGATGCTGCTCCTGCTCGGCCAAATCGGCAACCGCGTTGAGCAGCTTCATGGCTTGCACAAAGTTCTTCAGTTTCCACTGGCGCGAGATGAGTTTAGCGGATTCATCCAGTTGCCAATCGTGCAGCGCGGCCAATTGCTGGCGACTGTGGTCAAGCGTGCATGGCTCGACGCCCCCCTCGCACGGCAAGCACTTACCGCGGGTCAATTGTTCGGTAGATTGAAGTTCCATATTCGATTCCTCGTTCAGGTTTTAGCGCATCGGCCAAGTAAACATTGGTCGATTAAACAGCTCGGCACCAATTGGGCAATCCCCGGTCAACGCATTTGGCGTTAGGAGAAAGCCAATAAGGCCAAGGTCCAGACAGCGTATACCCCACAAACGCATCGCGGCCTGTGTTAAGATTACCAGCCTGCCTTAAAATGCGTTTCGTGGCTGACTAGTGGTCGGCTGCAGCGCGCATACCAACCCTTCATCTCTTGAGGTCCACTGTATGAATTCTCCGCTGGTTTTACCACCCACCAAGTCGCGCTGGTGTGCTCTACTGCTGAGCCTGCTTGCGATTTTGCCGCTGCTTAGCCTGACGGCTCAGCCTGCGCGAGCCGATGTCAGTCTAACCAATATTTTTAGCGACCACATGGTGTTGCAGCGCGATCAAGCCAACAAGGTGTGGGGCAAGGCCACGCCAGGCGAAAAAGTTACCGTCAAAATTTCTGAGCAAAGTCTGTCGACCGCCGCGAACGATGCCGGTGTGTGGCAGGTAACGCTCAAGCCGCTGCCCGTCGGCGGACCGCAGCGTGCCCC
>JBEBXX010000070.1:0-7883 GCA_040391435.1 Aureliella helgolandensis
CGCAGCCGCATTGGCTATGGCGGCAGTCATTTATTTTGCTCCAACAGCGTTGGCGGACGGCCTGCTGAGCTACCTTCCGCAATCGCTGCACAGCTCGATCGCCGGGTGGACCGATCAACCGCAGCGTTTTGTGTTGGGCGTGTTGGGACTAACCATCTACACCGCCTGCATTTTCAGCTTGATCTGCGTGGCCCACGGCGGCACCAGGAAGCTCCGCGATGGATTTTTTGCCCCCCTAGTCAGTTGAGCATGCATTGTCCCAGTCCTTGAAGAAAATTGCTTTTGTCTCGTATGACTTCCCCGAGTATTCGATTCGGCACGCCAACGAAATGGCCAATCACGCGCAGGTGCTGCTGCTGCTGCCGCAACACATCGCTCGCGAATATCTCTCGCTACTCGATCCGCGCGTGCGCTTTGAGCCATTTCAAAAACCGCGTTTGCGACAGCCTCTGCGCCAGGTTGTTACGGCGCTGACAGTGCTGCGTCGCCTACATCGATTCGCTCCGGATGTTGTTCATTTGCAAAATGGGCACATGTACTTCAATTTGGTCCTGCCCTTGATCAAAAAATTCCCACTGGTCATTACGGTACACGACGCCCAGCAGCACTTAGGCGACCGGGAATCGGGGCACACCCCGCAGCGGATCATGGACTTCGGCTTCCGCCGCGCCGACCGAGTTATCGTGCATGGCCGCAGCTTAGTCGATACGCTCGTTGCTAAGTTCGCTTTTGACCGAGCACATGTTCACGTTCTGCCGCATATTGCACTCGGCAATACTCATGCGACACTGCCAATTTGCGATGAAGAGCAGTCGATTCTATTTTTTGGCCGCATCTGGCAGTACAAAGGGCTTGAGTACTTAGTTCGCGCTATGCCCCAAGTGAACGCTCAATTCCCCGCAGCAAAATGCATCATCGCTGGTCGTGGCGAAGATTTCGACCTCTATCGTCAGTGGATGGACAACCCCGCCGCATTTGTGATTCACAATGATTGGATCAGTGATCAACAGCGCGACCAGCTATTTTCCAGTTGTAGTATGGTCGTATTGCCTTACATTGAAGCCTCCCAAAGTGGCGTTATTCCGATCGCTTATGCCTTTGAAAAGCCAGTCATTGCCACGCGCATCGGAGGCCTGCCAGACATGATCGAGCACGGTCAGACCGGCCTGCTGGTTGCGCCTGGCGAGGTACACGCTTTGGCCGAAGCCATTTGCCAACTGCTCCGCGATCGCTCTGGGCGCATCGCAATGGGGCGAGCTGGCAAACGCAAGCTGGATGAACAGTGCGCCCCCTCCGTTGTCGTCCCGCAGACTCTAGAGGTCTATCGTCAAGCCATCGCCGATCGTTGCCCAGCGGCCGGAGCTTAGCGCTCCGCGAGGCGACGATTTATGGATCACGCATTACTAATCACGCATTATTGATCACGCATTTTATTGATCACACACCAAAGATACAAACTTGTCCAAGCACTACGACGCGGCTGTAAGCATCCATGCCTTCATGGAAGAAAATTTCCTAGCGAGCGGAGCCATCATCGGTCCCGACCCGGGGGTGCGTTTCAACTATCGCATTTGGCGCTTCCTAAAAGGTTATACGCCATGGATCGCCTGGCGTGACGGGCTGTACTATTTGCAGTGCCAGGGTTACTGGACCATGGCCAACTGGTTGCTGTCGCGAGCGCCCGATGACCGCTTCGCTCAAATTGCAGTGGCGGCCACCGACCAAATCGTGCAGCGCCAGCGGCCCGACGGCGCCTGGGACTATCCCAACCCGGAATGGAAAGGCCGCGTGGCTACCGTCGAAGGCACATTTGCTACCTTCGCGCTACTCGAATCCTATCAACGTACCCGCCGCGACGAGTATTTGCAGTCCGCCTTGCGCTACTACGACTTCTTTACCCATAGCATCGGCTATCAAGTCTACCAAGGGACCACGGCGGTCAACTACTTTGCAGGCCGACCTAGCAATCCGGTCCCCAATAATTCTTCCCTGATACTACGCTACCTGGCCAAACTAGCTCAGGCCACCGGAGATCCGAGCTATGCCGAGAAGTGCGGAGCAGTAGTCGACTTCCTACTGAAATTTCAGCAGCCCTCGGGCGAGCTTCCGTACGTGGTCGACGAACCAGGCATGCTGCATTTCCAGTGCTTCCAGTATCATGCGTTTATCTATCTCGATACCTGCCACTATCACCGCCTGACTGGCGACACGCGCGTGTTGCCGTTTTTACAAGGTGTACTGCGGTTTCTTGAAGGTGGGCTGCACTCCACGGGCTATGCGTATTACCAATGCGGTCAGCGCTACCGCACGGTGCACTACCACACTGCGGCGATCGCCACCGCCCTGCACACTTGCGATAACATCGGACTCAGCTCGCAGAGGGTCACTCAGTATCGCCAGCTAGCACTACGCGGCTATGACTATTTGTTGCAGCAGCAACAACCCGACGGCAGCTTTGCTCACTCGCGCGGCGACTATCGGTTCATCGGCCATCATCGTCGCTACCCGCGGTACATGGCCATGATGCTCTATCATCTGCTGTGCAGGGATTCTGATGTGCAGGGATTCTGATGTGCAGGGATTCTGATGTGCGGTGAGATGGCGGCGGGTCAGCGGTGGGACGCAGCGGTGGGAGCCGCTTGAGACACAGTGGTATGCGAGGTGGGAAATCATAGAGAGGAGGGATTGAGAGAGAGGGTGAGAGAGGGTTTGGGGAGAGGGGAAAACCGACGCGGAGCGTCGGGCCACATTTTTTACCGTTCAAATTTGTTAGGTTTTCATGTCCGACTATAGCTCCTTGCATATCGCCGTTTTCGCGTCGCTTAAGCGCGGCTTCGAACACTTTATCTATCGCGAGTTAACGATTCTCGAAAAAAACGGAGCGGAGATCAGCGTCTATCCCACCAAGGTTGGCGCGGGACTGTATGGTCCGCGACCTACCTGGAACTTCCATCCCTGGAACACGTTGGCGGTCGCCCTGGCCAACCTGCTCACCGCAGTCACGCGGCCTGGTACATACTTCCCACTGCTATTGGAAGCCTTGCGAATGTCGGCCCTTGTCGATTTCATTCTGGCCGTCAACTTCGCGCGACAGTTGAGCGGCGTCAACGTGCTGTACGCAACGTTTGCAGATCGAAAATTTTTCGTAGCCTACTTCTGCAAGCGTCTAACCGGCTTGCCCTTGGTGTGCACGGTCCATGCATATGAGATCTATCAAAATCCCAACCCAAAAATGTTTGCCCGGGCCCTCCCTTTTGCCGATCAAGTCATTACGGTCAGCCAGTACAACTTCCAGCAGCTCAAAGACCGCTATGGAGTCGAGGCGCACGAACTGGAACTGATCCGCTGCTGCATCGACACGGAGGACTATCGACCTCAAGAAAAGTTTAAGATTCTAATTGTCGGCTTTTTTGCCGAGCGCAAGGGACACGAAGTGCTCTTCCAAGCCATCCAGCAGCTCGGGCGAGATGATTTTGAAGTCTGGGTCGTCGGTGGCCCGGGCGCTGAAACAGAATCGATCGATGTCAGAGCCTTGTGCGCCCAGTACGGCCTGGAATCGCAGGTTGCATTTTTTGGCCCACTCTCGGGTACCGCCCTGAAGGCGGTCTACCATGCCTGCGATGTCTTCTGCTTGCCCTGCCACTTCGAAAAGGACGGTCTGGGTGAGGGCTTTCCCGTCGTCTTGATCGAAGCGATGGCCTGCGGCAAACCTGTCATCTCGACGCGGCACGTAGAGATCCCCAACGTGATCAAACGCATCCTGGTCGACGAGAAGGATGTCGACGCATTGGCGCAGGCCCTGCTGCAGGTCTACCAGTCGCCAGAGCTGCGTGCTGAGCTCTCGCAGGAGAGTCGTCAGACCGCCATCGATTATTTTTCAGTCACAAATGTCGACCAGACCGCAGCCATTTTCCAAAGAGTCATCGCAGCCGCTCGAAGTGACAAGTAGCCTCCGTTATAGGCTAACTGAGGCGTCAGTCAGAGTGCCAGTCCAGCTAAGTCGATTGCGGGCCCACAAGGCACAAGCGCACAGGAGCAACACACTGGGAAGCCAGCCGGTAGGGCGTATAATCTTACGCTTCGCTCTGCCGTAACTGCGCGTTGCTTGTTACGAGCCTACAACCACACACCACTGTTGAAGTCGATTGAATTATGCCGATTGCCATAGACTTGCGAAGCGACACCGTCACTAAACCCAGTCCGGCCATGCGCGCGGCGATGGCGTCAGCCGAGGTGGGAGATGATGTCATCGGCAGCGATCCCACCGTGGAAAAGCTACAGGAATTTGTGGCGGATCTACTGGGCAAGGAGGCGGCGCTGTTCATGCCGAGCGGCTCGATGACGAATCAAGTCGCCATTCGCCTGCACTGCGGACGTGGTGATGAGTTTTTGTGCGAGACAGACTGCCATGTCTACAACTACGAACAAGCCGCCTTCGCGCAGCTCAGTGGCGTCTGCGTGCGAACGGTCCAAGGCCAGCATGGCATCCTGCGCCCAGAGCAGTTGCAGGGCATGATCCGGCCATCGGGCGACCACCTGGTCCGCACCTCGCTCGTCTGCCTGGAGAATACGCACAACCGGGGTGGCGGAACCATCCAGCCCATCGAGCACGTCACCGGTATTTGCGAGTGGGCCAAGCACAGCTCGCTGGCAACGCACCTCGACGGTGCCCGACTGTTCAATGCGGTGGTCGAATCAGGAATTGAACTCAAGCGTTGGTGCCAGGGCTTTGATTCGGTCAGCGTCTGTTTTTCAAAAGGTCTCGGGGCACCGGTGGGATCGGCGCTAGCCGGATCGCGCGACTTCATTCGCCAGGCCCGTCGCGCGCGCAAGTTGTTTGGAGGCGGTATGCGGCAAGCCGGGATCATCGCGGCTGGCGCACTGTACGCCCTGGAGCACAACGTCGACCGACTGAGCGAAGACCATCAGCACGCGCGCTTGCTGGCCGAAGCGGTCGAGCGCTCTGCCAATCTCCAGCTCGATCCACCACCTCAGACAAATATTGTAGTCGTCCGCTTGGCACCCAACTTGGGCACGTCCGGCGAGTTCACCGCTAAGCTGCTTGAGCGGGGCGTGGGCGCACTCCCTTTCGGACCACACCATTTCCGTCTGGTGACCCACCTAGACGTCAACCGGCAGCAGGTCCAGCAAGCGGCGGAAATTATCGAACAGCTCGCTGGCGACGCTTAGACTCTCGCCCACTTATCATCACAACCAATTCACAGAACTCAGAACTAGATGTGTGGCATCGCCGGCATATTGAACATCGATCGAAGTTTGGCCGCGTCTGGCGACGTGTTAGAGCACATGCTGCGCTCTATCTACCACCGCGGCCCTGACGAAGATGGACGGTTGATCGATGGCGAATTGGCCATGGGCATGCGCCGCCTGAGCATCATCGATCTGGCCGACGGTCAACAACCGATTTTTGATGAGAGCGGCCGCTACGCCGTAGTTTTTAACGGCGAGATCTACAACTACCGCGAGCTGCGACAAGAGCTCCTGGCGCGTGGTCACCAGCTCAGGACTCAAAGCGACACGGAGGTCATCGTCCATCTCTATGAAGAGCTCGGACCTGAGTGTCTGCAGCAACTGCGCGGAATGTTTAGCATTGCCGTGTGGGACAAACGCGGCCGCAGTCTATTCATCGCCCGCGATCGAATGGGCATTAAACCGCTGTACTACACCATCAAGAATAACAGCTTGATCTTCGGCTCGGAGATCAAGGCGCTGCTCGTGCACCCGGCAGTACAAGCGTCATTAGACCTGCAAGGTTTGTCGAATTATCTATCGCTTAAGTACGTGCCTGCCCCGGGCACCCTGTTCGAGGACATCCACTCGCTTCCGCCTGGGCATTACCTGCGGGTCAAAGACCGGCACATACAGATCGAGCGTTATTGGGACATCTCATTTGCCAAACCAGAGCATCCCAAAAGCGAGGCCGAGTATATTGACCAAGCGACCGAACTCATTCGCGAATCGGTGCGTTTGAGATTGCGCAGCGACGTTCCCTTTGGTGCCTTCTTAAGCGGCGGGGTCGACTCGAGCACGATTGTGGCCATGATGGCTGAGCAGATGAGCGAACCGGTAAAAACGTTCTCTGTGGGGTTTGGCGAAGGGGACGAACTGCCTTATGCGAAACTGGTGGCCGATCGCTTCGGCTGCGAGCATCACACGCTACGGATCACCGCAGCGGACTTCATCGAGCATGCCGAGAAGGTGCTATGGCACATGGATCAGCCCATCGCCGATCAAGCTACCGTAGCCACGTTGATGGTTGCCAAGTTGGCTCGCCAACACGTAAAGATGGTCCTCACCGGGGAGGGTGGAGACGAGCTATTCGCTGGCTACGCGCGCTACTCGGGCGAACGCCTATCGCGCTGGACTCGCTGGCTGCCCCACTTCGCCCGCCGCTCGATTCGCAGCGGCGCGCGACGCTTGCCCGGCATGCGGCGAGGCAAATTGGCCTTGCACGCGTTGACGACCGCCGACGAGGCAGAACGCTACGCCAACTGGTTCCCCATGTTTAACGACGAGACCAAACGTCGGCTACTGAGCGAGCGCATGCGCGACTATCGCGCCGGAGCAGGCCCGCTGTTCGCACAGCATTTGGCCCAGTGCGACGCGCGGCAGCCGCTAGACCGCATGTTGTATGTCGACAGCAAACTCTGGTTGCCCGATTTCCTATTGCTGCGCGGCGACAAACTGACCATGGCCAATTCGCTCGAAGCGCGACTGCCGCTGCTCGACCACCGGTTGGTCGAGTTTGCCGCGGCGTTGCCTACCCAATACAAACTGCACAAGGGAGACCGCAAATATCTGCTTAAGCGAGTTGCCGAGCGACTGCTGCCGCGTGAAATAATCCATCGCAAAAAGCAAGGCTTCCCAATTCCCATCGATGGCTGGCTGCGCAATGAAGCTCGTCCGCTGATGCGCGACATGCTCAGCCCAGACAGTCTACAGCGGCGGGGTTTGTTCGAGCCCGCCTTTGTGGAGCAGTTGATGCAGCAGCACGAATCGGGCTTCGCCGACAACACGACCGAATTGTGGGGTTTGGTCAGTTTCGAGATGTGGATGCGAAACATGATCGATTAAGCTACTTTCGCCCAGCCTAGGGCGATACTAAACTGACTCTATTGTCATTTGGACCACCTATGCCTGGCTCAGCAGACGAACTCAGCCATCAGTGTAGGTCCAGAACGCAATGGAGCCCACGAAGTCTTTACGGGTTTGACAGGTGCGGAACGGATCATCGCCAATCTCCAAGGCTTGCAAGCTGGCGCGCCGCTGAAGGTCGTTGAATGACAGTTCAATAGAAGTTCAATTGAGGTTCAATAAAAACAGCCGAGGTGAAACTCGCGTCTCAGCTCGGCTGTGATTTTTTGCGTTCACGAGCCTATTACTAGGCGCGCGAGTCTAACGGGTATTTAGGCTACTGCATTTGAGCTACTGCTTCGGAAGCCGCTTGCCACTCGGAGCTGTGCCGGGCTTGGTGCCCTGCATGCCTTGCATGGCCTTGAGCGGATCGTTATACGCCTCTTCGTTGAAATCGGGGCCCTTCTTTGGGTCGGGCTCGCTACAGCCACTGCCGACCGAGATGAACATCGAGAGCAACAGGGCACTCAGTACGCTAATTCTCAACACTAACAATCTCCTACCTGAAAACTCTCTTTTTTCACGCCAACGATCATCGCTACGCCTAACGCTAATTGCGAGGATCCGTCATCGTATTATTATCAGCCACCGCATTCAACTTGATATAAGTCGAATAATCGATGTTGGAAGACAGGAAAGAAACGCTGCCGTCTCCGTAACCAGCCGTCAAGCCGCCGGGGTGGAAGCTCCCGGCGCTATTCCACTCGGTCTGAGGTGCCCACGCCGAA
>JBEBXX010000071.1:0-7859 GCA_040391435.1 Aureliella helgolandensis
GTCGAGGACTACGGGCCACAGCGGCTGCAGTATGCTGCGACGTCGGCGGGCCACCAGAAAAGAAAAAAATTATGGTTAGAGATATTGTTAGCGCACTAGATTATTCCGACTGCGCCGAAGCGGCCCTGCTGATCTTTGTGGTGACCTTCGGTTTCATCGTCTATGGTGCCCTGCGTTTAAGCCGACAAGCGACCGATCGCTTTGCGTCGATCCCACTGAGCGATGAAGTTAAGGATCCCTTCGATGGAAAATGATGCGCTGACCGACCACGTCTACGATGGAATTCAAGAATTCGACAATCCCCTGCCGGGTTGGTGGAAGTGGATGTTCGTAGGGACCATTGTTTACAGTTTGTTTTATGCGCTGTTCTTCCATATCGGCGCACCTGGGCGCTCGGTGACGGAGCAGTACGACACGGCACTGGCCGAGAATACTCGCTTGCAGTTCGCAGAAATTGGCGATCTAGAGCCGACGGCTGACAACATCCTGCGGTACGCCAACCAGAAGAGCTGGCTGAGCGTCGGCCAGACGATCTTCAAGACCAACTGCGTATCCTGCCACGGTCGCGATGGTGAAGGCAAGATCGGTCCCAACTTAGGCGATGACTATTATAAGAATGTGCGCAAGGTGGAAGACATTGCGCGGGTTATCATACAGGGAGCAGGCAATGGTGCCATGCCAGCTTGGGGCACGCGTCTGCACCCCAATGAAATCGTGTTGGTCTCTGCTTACGTTGCCTCACTGCGAGGCTCTCCGGCTGGCAGTGCAGGGAAGGGCCCCGAGGGGAGCGAGATCCCCGCTTGGCCGGCAGCGCCCGCGGAGGTAGAGCAACCTACAGCAAAAGAGCCGAAGGAAGGTTGATAAAATCCAATGAATGAACGCCCAGCTATGTCTTCGCTTCCCAAATTGGAAGATGCGCAAGCTCAGCAGGTTGTTCCAACAAGTCGCGCCCTGCCAGTTATCAACGCAGGTGTCTCGGGCAATGAGAATGTGCTCAGCACGCTCAAAAGCGATGGCACTCGCCGCTGGCTCAGGCCCAAGCTCGCCAAGGGACGCTGGTGGCACGCCCGCCGCGCTGTGGCCTATGTGCTGATGGTCATCTTCGTGGTCGTGCCCTACATCCGCGTGGCGGGCAAGCCACTCATTCAACTGGATATCACCGCCCGCCAGTTTACGATTTTTGGCTACACGTTTCTGCCGACAGATACCCTGCTGCTGGCGCTGGTTATGTTGGCCGCCTTTATCACGATCGTTTTCGTAACGGCGGTGACCGGTCGCGCGTGGTGCGGTTGGGCTTGTCCCCAGACGGTCTACATGGAGTACTTGTTCCGTCCTATCGACCGCTTGTTCGAAGGCACGGCCGGCAAAGGAGGCCAGCCCAAACGCCCCATGTCAGCCCCGCGACAAATCGCCAGATTTGCGCTGTATATCGTGCTGAGTATGCTCCTAGCGCATACCTTCTTGGCCTACTTTGTCGGCACACAGCAATTGTCCCAGTGGATTCGCAGTTCGCCGTTTGAGCACCCCGCCGCGTTCTTGGTAATGGCCACGACGACGGGACTACTGGCCTACAATTTCTTCTACTTCCGCGAGCAGACGTGCTTGATCGCATGCCCTTACGGACGTTTGCAATCGGTCATGCTCGACCCGCAGTCGTTGATCGTCGCTTACGACTACAATCGCGGCGAGCCCCGCAAGAAGGGCAAACATTTTCCAGGTGACAAGGCGGGCGATTGCGTGGACTGCAATCAGTGTGTGGTCGTGTGCCCGACTGGCATCGATATTCGCGATGGCCTGCAGATGGAGTGTATCAACTGCACTCAGTGCATCGATGCTTGCGATGACGTGATGGACAAAGTGGGCTACCCACGCGGATTGATTCGCTACACGTCCGAAGATGCGCTGGAAAAAAAGCCGCCTAGACTATTGCGAGCTCGGACTATCGCTTACGGCCTAATCCTGAGCGTCGTCCTCGGGAGCATCGGTTACGCTTTGACGCTGCAGGGTGGATTTGATGCGCGCGTCATCCGCGGCAAGGGAGCTCCGTTTACCAGCGTCTCGCGCGGCTTGATCTCCAATTCGTTTTATATGCGGCTGGTCAATCGTACCGGCAAACCCCAGAGCTACACGTTCGACATCCTGGCCCCTGCCGGAGCCGAACTGGAAGTGATCGACGATTCGCGCCTGCAACTGCAACCAGGACAAACTGCAACGGTACCGCTAGGGGTGCGTTTCTCCAGCAGTTTGACATTCGGTCGCGGCTACGTGCCCATCAATCTGCAAATTGTCGACAGCGATCACAAACAGCAGACAGTCAGTTTTCGACTCGTCGGCCCCAGACAATAGTTCGCGGTGAAAACCTAGGTGCAAACATGACCCACACAACTCCACCCGCTGCTACGATCCCACGCGATGAGGCCAGCAGCCGTCCTGGTGCGGCCATAACGACGGCCGAACAAGCGAGCCTGGAGCGCCGTGCGCGGCGCTGGTGGGTCTCGGGCATTGTGAGCCTGCTAGGCCTGCAGGTGTTCATCGGAATTGGATCAGTCATACTCGCAGTCAGCGATCCGACCGTAGCCATCGTTCCGAATTATCATCAGAAGGCGCTCGACTGGGACGCGAGTCAACGGGCCGTAAATTTAACCAGCCAACTTGGCTGGCATGTCACACCGCTGGTGGGACTGGTCTCTGGGGACACCGGCAAACGACTAGTGCGCGTGTCCATACAAGATCAACAAGCGCGTCCCGTCAGTGATTTAAATGTCTCGGCCGCCGTCTATCACCACGCGCGCGGTTCGGAAGTCCACAATTTAAATCTTATGGAGACCGATGCCGGATACTACGAAGGCACGACGAGTTTAACTCAGGCCGGGGTGTGGCAGGTCTTTGTCCAGATCGAAGGCATGCATGGCATCGCCAGCGATAACCGAGAGATGATGGTGGAGTAAAACATGTGGGTCCTAGCATCTGCGGTTGTCACGGCTAGCCTTTTGGGAAGCATGCACTGCGTAGGCATGTGCGGACCACTAGCGATTTGGGCTAGTGGCGCCGGTGATCGCGTCTCGACAACTCAGATGTCGCTCGCCACTACACTCTACCATCTGGGAAGGCTGTTGACCTACGCCCTGGTCGGCTTGCTGGCTGGCGCGGCCGGGCAATTGGTCGACGTCGGGGGCCAAGCCCTTGGGCTGCAACTGATCGCCGCCCGCTCCGTCGGCGGACTCATGATTTTCTTTGGACTGCTACGCCTAGCACAGATGCTTCGCCAAAACCGCGCACCGCAGCCCAGCTTCGGCGGCCAGGCTCCGCGTCCCACTTGGGTCACGCGGCAGTTGCTCAAACTTCGACCCATCGTGTTCCGCCTGCCCGTCCCTATGCGCGGCTTGGTGACCGGGCTGTTGACCGCTTTCCTCCCCTGTGGCTGGCTATATCTATTCGCATTGGTGGCCGCCGGAACTGGTAGCGCGCTGATGGGCTCACTGGTGATGATGGCGTTTTGGTTGGGCAGCGTTCCGGCTCTAGTGGGCTTGGTGACAGGCACGCAGGCGCTGGCGGTGCGATTCCGGCGCATCATCCCGGTAGGCGCCGCGGTGCTGCTGATTGTGGGCGGCGGCTATACAGCGGCGGGACGCGGATTTGCCCAGCTCAATTCACTGAACGACATCCGTCTATCCGGATCGGCGGATTTTGCCCGAGTGCACAAGCAGCCAAGCGAACGGAACTCCACAAAGAGCGGCGGCATGACATCTCAGGCCCGAGCCGCCGAAGTTACCAGTGGTCTAGCTAGGTTGACGGGCAGCCCGCTGCCATGTTGCGATGTACACGCAACTGCGGGGAAGGAGTCCGTTCTGCCGTGAGCACACCGGAATCTGTCATCGCTGATCGCCCAGGGCCAGGCTTGGCTGCGGTCTCTGCGCCAGTCTCAGGCCTAGCTGGTGAAAACCGCGGCAGCGGAAACCCGCCAGCGGAGATATCACAACCAGCGGCAGCCACACAGCCAGCAGAAACCCAGCCCTGCATTCACTGCGGGCTGCCCACCCTCTGCGACGTGGGCACGCCACCCGAACGCGTCTTTTGCTGCGCAGGTTGCCTGGGGGCTTACCAGCTAATCCACGGTTGGGGGCTGGAAGATTTCTACGCCCTTCGCGACCAAATGAACCTCACCGGAGCGGCCCAGGCTGCGGCGAAAGCCAACCGCTACGACCAATTCGACCAGCCCGAGTTTCTGGGCCCGTCCACGCCGGTTCAACTCGGGGACGGGACGTGTCGCACTGAATTCGCTATTCACGGCTTGCACTGCGGGGCCTGCGCGTGGCTCATTGAAAACGCTGCCGCCCGCGAACCTGGACTATTGTCGGCGCGAGTTAAGATGAGCGACCATACGATTCGCTTTATATTCGATCCAGCCATCACTCAGCTCAGCCACATTGCGCGGTTGCTCGACCGACTGGGCTATGGGTTGGCACCCATCGATCCGAATCGCGACGACCAGTTCCAGCGCGAGAACCGCCGCCTGCTGGCGCAGATCGCCTACGCGGGTTTCTTCGCTGCCAATGCTATGTGGATTGCCATCGCGCTCTACGCCGGGGAGTACTCGGGCGTCGAAGACCAATATCGCTACTTCCTGGGACTCGTCGGCACCGCCCTGGGCGCGGCAGCCGTGGTGGGTCCGGGACGAACTTTTTTTGTCGGTGCGCTAGCTTCGCTGCGCACGCGCACACCCCACATGGACTTGCCGCTGGCGCTGGCCCTCAGCGTCGGTACGGTGGTGGGGACCAGCAATGCAATCCTCGGCCACGGGCATATTTATTTTGACTCCCTGGCCGCACTCGTCTTTCTACTGCTAATCGGCCGCTGGATACAGTTTCGACAGCAGCAACGAGCCGCGCGATCGGTCGATCTAATGTTGCGCATCACACCCCGTCACGCCACGTTAGTCTCCGGTGAAGATGATGCGGGCGAGTCGCACAGGACAGTGCTGGTCGATACTCTCCGGCCCGGTGATGTGATTCACGTCGCGGCGGGCGAACACGTTCCAGCCGACGGGCAGGTCGTGCGCGGCCAGTCCAACATGGATCGCTCTTTGCTGACCGGTGAGAGTCTGCCAGTCCCCGTACACATGGGCGAAAGCGTCGCGGCGGGCACGATCAACTTGACCGCTCCCGTCGACGTGCAGGTCACAGCCACCGGCCGGGACAGTCGCATTGGACGGGTGATGCAGTCGGTCGAGGCGGCCGCTACTGAGAAGATTCCGATCGTGCAGTTGGCCGATCGGCTCGGCGGCATTTTTGTCGTGACCGTTACCTGCTTGGCTTTGGCAACCTTTGCATTCTGGTCGCAGTGGAGCCTAGCTGAGGCCACGGCCAATGCCACGGCACTGCTGATCGTGGCCTGCCCCTGCGCCCTTGCGCTGGCCACGCCACTGGCCATCGCGGTCGGTCTAGGACGCGCAGCCAAGAGCAATATTTTGATCCGCGACGGACAAGCCTTGCAGCAGTTAGCTAAGCCCGGCGTGCTGTGGTTTGACAAAACGGGCACGCTGACCGAAGGCAAACAGCGAGTTACCACGCTGCATGGATCGCAAGATGGTCTGCGCCTGGCCGCGAGCATTGAAGCCAGTTGCCGACACCCAGTCGCACAGTCAATTGTGTTCGAGGCGGAGCGTCGCCGACTGACGCTTCCCAGCGGCGCGATACTCGACCGCGTGTCGTCCGGCGGCGTGCTCGGGACGGTCGATCAGAGCCAGGTGTGCGTGGGGAATTTGCAGCATATGCAGCAGCAACGCATCGGGCTCACAGACGACTGGCGGCACAGGTTCGATCAATTGGCCGCCGCGGGTGAGAGTCCAATTCTGATCGCCGTCGATGGGCAAGTGCTCACGCTGTTGGGGTTGTCCGATCCACTGCGGCCCGACGCTCAACAGATGGTGGAAGAACTCAAGCAGCGTGGCTGGACGCTGGGCATGCTCTCGGGCGACCATCCCGGAATAGTGCTGCGGGTGGCCGATGCGTTAGGCTTGCCCCGCCAGCGATGCTTCGGAGCGATGAGCCCCGAGGACAAGTTGGCAACGATTCGCCAGTCGCGCCAGGCGGGACGCTCGGTCGTGATGATTGGCGACGGAGCCAATGATGCCGCTGCCTTGGCGGCTGCCGATGTGGGCATTGCGCTGCGCGGCGGAGCGGAGGTCAGCTTGCAAGCCGCGCCAGTATTCATCGCCTCGGGACGACTGGCGAGCCTGCTCACGCTGCTGCGTGGGGCGACCTCTACGACTCGGCTGCTGATACTAACCTTCAGCTTATCCCTAGCTTACAATTTAGTGGCCGTGGGATTGGCCATGAGCGGTTGGGTCAGTCCACTGGCTGCGGCTATATTGATGCCGCTGAGTTCAGTCAGTGTGCTCGGCCTGACGCTTGCCTGGCGGAGTTTTGGGGAGAAACCACATTGAGCGTCTTGTTTCTAGCTTTGCCGCTGGCCATTTTGCTGGGCGGCGCTGCCTTGATCGCTTGCGTGCGCTGCATTCGCAGCGGCCAGTACGATGATTTGGAAACGCCCGGTGTGCGCATGTTGATCGAAGACAAAGAAGTTGAGCCAAGACTCTAGCCGTGGCTGAGCCACTGCGGGAGCATCGCGAGAAGTAGCCATCGCTGGGCCGCTTGCGCGCCGCATCGCGCGAAGCCCGCTACAAGAAATCGCTGCTGAGAATCGCTGCTAGGAATAGAGAATAAGAATAGCTGCTGAGAGCTGAAACGGCTGAAAAGTAATACATAGATCCATACAGGCTTCGATAAGAACGAGTTGATAGGGAATTAGATAGATGAAACGATTCATTGCTGCGGGTCTAACCGCCATGGTTGCATGTTCCAGTGCGGGGTGTCGCCAGGAAACGGTCGCCACTTTCGAGCCCAATATGGTGTATGCCAAGGCCATGGAGATCGACTCGGGCTATCCCATGCAGAAGGCCCTCGATCAAACGCAAGTGGCTCTGCAGCGATTCTTTGGTACTCCCGACGAGCCGCGGCTGCCCGAGGTGGTGACGTCCGATGACGAGTATGCGGGTATCGTCAACCTGGAGCGTTTGCAGAAGGCGGCCGGTGAGCCGCGAGGCGCCGGCACCGGGCTCTATCGCCAACACTGCTCGACTTGCCACGGCGTGGTCGGCAATGGTCGTGGCGCCACCGCCGCTCTGCTGGCCGTCTATCCACGCGACTACCGCATGGGAAAATTCAAATTCAAGGACACCACGCGCAGTGCCAAGCCGACCCGCGAGGACCTGGCCTATTCGATTCGGCACGGCGTACCCGGCACAGCCATGGTCCCCAGCAGTGAATACCTGCCACCGTTGACCGACGAGGACATCCAAGCGCTAGTGGACTATGTGATCTACTTGTCGTGGCGTGGGGAACTGGAGCGGGCTCTGCTGAGCGAGGGCTCGGAGATCGAATTTGAAGCGGGTGAATCGCTGTTCGATCCGCTGTCCGCTGAATTTAAAGAGCAAGAGGTCTTTGCCAACGACACGATCCTGGAGATTGGCGATAGTTGGCTCGAGGCCGAAGACCGCATTAAAGAAGTACCCGATCCAGGTGACATTCCCGTCCCAGCTACGATCGACGAACTGCGCACGGCTTTGGCCGCTCCCGGCGATTCGCCGATCAAGCAGTCGGTAGCCCGCGGCAAGGAGGTCTTTCAGTCAGAGGTGGCCGCGTGTGCCAAGTGCCACGGCCCGGAGGGTCGCGACGCGCTGTGGGAATCCCCCGTGCTGCAAACCATTGCCGCCAAGCACCAGCGCACCATCGCCCAGGTCATCCTGCGCTGGCATTTGCAGCTGAACAACATGGTCCTGACCCGATCGGTCAACCCGC
>JBEBXX010000072.1:0-7828 GCA_040391435.1 Aureliella helgolandensis
CGCTGATGTATTGGTGGGAGAGGTGTGGGTCTGCTCGGGCCAGTCCAATATGCAGTGGAGTGTGGCCGCCTCCACCAACGCTGACCTGGAACGACTGACCGCAAAGAACCCGCACCTGCGAATGATCAACTTTCCACAAGTCGGCGCGCAGGAGCCAGTCTGGGAGCATCCCAAATCGCAGTGGCAGATCTGTACTCCCGAAAATGTCAACGGTTTTTCCGCTGTAGGGTATTTCTTCGGACGCCAATTGCAAGAGACGCTCGATGTGCCGGTGGGGTTGATCAACAATGCCTGGGGCGGCTCGTCATGTGAAGCGTGGATCAGCCGCGAGAAATTGGAAGCAGCGGGCAAATATTCTAAAATGCTCCAGCAATTTGATGGCATGGCCGCTCAGGCCGCGACGCTGACTGCCAAGCAAGACCGCACGGCCCAAGAGCAGAAGCACCTGGACAACTTGAACGGCGCACTGGCAGGCAATCATCGTCCCGCCAACATCTATAATGGTGTTCTCAAGTCGCACCTAGGCTACGGTATTCGCGGCACAATCTGGTATCAGGGTGAATCCAACGCCTCGCGGGCGTACCAATACCGCGAACTCTTTCCACTGATGATCAGCAGTTGGCGCGAGGAGTGGGGCCAGGGAGACTTCCCGTTCTACTGGGTACAGTTAGCCGACTTTATGCAAGAGAAGCCAGAGCCGACGGAGAGCGAATGGGCTGAGCTGCGCGAAGCACAAACGATGACCATGGCCAAATTGGAACATACGGGCCAAGCTGTAATCATCGATATCGGTGAAGGCAAAGACATCCATCCCAAGAACAAAGTAGAAGTCGGCATGCGTCTGGCCCGCCTCGCGCTGGCTAACGAGTACGGCATCGAAATCGCTAGTCGCAGCCCGCAGTACAAATCGATGGAGCAGTCGGGCAATAAGATCATCTTGACCTTTGACCATATCGACCGTGGCTGGCGCCCCTTCGACACCCCGCAGCCAGTCGGATTTGCGATCGCCGGCGAAGATAAAAAATTCGTCTGGGCCGACGCCAAAATCTTGGATGACAAACGCGTCGAGGTATCGAGTGCGGCTGTGGCTAAGCCAGTGGCGGTGCGTTACGCCTGGGCCGATAACCCAGTTTGCAACATGTACGACGCAGTCGGGCTGCCGTTGACTCCGTTTCGCACAGACGATTGGGCCGGCCTAACCGTCGATAACCAGTAGAACTGAGCTAATAGAACCAATGGCATGAGAGGCACGCCGACCGCGCTCAGGCACGGTTGGCTGGCCAGCATGCCTAGCCACAGCCCCGCCAAGATCACCACCGCTGCGCGGCGGTGCGTGTGCCACATACCGCAGATGGGGAGTAGTAGCACCACAAGGTCATAAGCATAAAAATGTGGACTGAGCAGGCAGGTGGCTAACAGCACTTGGCACAGGTCGCGCGGATTTTGCAATTGAAATTCCGCTTGGACTGCCATACGCCCAATCACATAAGCGGCTGGTATGATCCACAGCAGGCTGCTCGCCCACCACGGCACCCACTGCGGTAGTCCGGCGGCTAATGCTGGGAGGTTGCTGGACCATATCAATTGATAACCGGCATGTTGCTGGTACTCTCCCGCCGAGCGAGCCACCGTCATGAAATCCGTCCACACGTGAGCGGGAAGTGCGCAGGCGGCCGCGCCCCACAAGCCGGCCCAGCTCAGGCTGGCTGCCATTACAAAGCGCCACTGCCCGTGCCGCAGCATGACCAGCGGCAACAGGAAAAAGAGCGTGGGCTTGATCGACAGCAGTCCAAAGACTATACCAGCCGCCCACGGTTTGCCGCGACGCGTCAGCCACCACGTCGCGCTGAAGAGCAGCAGCCACAGCGGCCCCTTCTGCCCCATGCTCAGGCCCAGCAGCAGTGGCGGAAAGAGAAGCATCGTCGGCCAGAACCAAACTGCCATAGGTGGCCTGTCTGCGTCGCAATGCACTGCGCGGTGGATTATCCAAGCGGCAGCT
The DNA here is from genome assembly GCA_040391435.1 of Aureliella helgolandensis. GTDB lineage: Bacteria > Planctomycetota > Planctomycetia > Pirellulales > Pirellulaceae > Aureliella > Aureliella helgolandensis_A. The sequence goes on from JBEBXX010000072.1 coordinate 2,000, forward strand.
AACAGCGCAGTCATCGAGAGCGATAGCCACAAGCGAACAGCCCAGCGATAGCTGATCCAGTGCAATGGCGTGCACAACCAATAGTAAACTGGTGGATAGACCGCCGGATAATAGGAATTCTCGCTCCACTCAAATCCCACCACACGTGGATCGTGTTGCCAAGCATCGAAGGCGGCCGCATTGTAGAGCTGTCCAGCCTGGCCGGCACCAAGCATGCTGGCGGCTGTCCACTCCTGCAAGAAGTCCGAACCGTATGGAGTGTCACCTTTTTGCGCAGCCCAACGGTAGTTCGGGCTGAATGCAAGCAAGAGGCTGGCCAGCAGCGTGCAGCCGATCAATAGAGGTGTAAGCGCGTGGCGTTTCCACATTTTTAGAAGTTTTGTAGTGTAGCTCATGAATTGGCAACAAACGCGTTAGCAATCGCCCGATGTCTTCTATGCTGTGCAATTGTGCAGCGAAATTGTGCAGTGGAATTCGGTAGGGAGACTGGCATTTCAGCAGATAGCGTGGTGTGCCAACGCCGAAACTCCCCTGATGGACGCGACAATCCCTACAACTAGCTAATTTCAGACAGTAGCTGATGGTGGCGCACCGGGTCGCAGGAGCGACGGCACTTTTAAACATAGCACCGGGCTAGAGTCGTGCGCGGAACTGCGATGAAGAGTTTTGGCCGCGGGCGGGTCCAACTGGTCGAGCTAGCTTGGTATAATCCCGGTTATTGGATTGAATCTCTCCCCGTCGACCCTGCCGCGTCAACTCTCCCGGGCGCGCGTCTGCGACGAAGCGGTAGATCGCCGCGTTGCTCGGCCGGACTTATGTCGTTGCTGAAGTTAAAGCTGCTGCGGCTCGCTTTGCGGCTGAAAGAAAGTTGGTTTATGCGCGTGCGTTGGTTGATGCTAGGCCCTGTGCTGGGGCTTATGGCGATAATTCTGTTAGCAGAATCCAGTGAGGCGCAAGAGGGGCGCAGGGCCAAGCCAAATATCCTGTTGTTGTTGACGGATGACCAGAGTTACGACACCATTGCGGAGTTGGGTAACACGGAAATCATCACGCCCAATCTAGATCGCTTGGCGCGTAGTGGCACAGCCTTCGACAATGCCTATAACATGGGTGGATGGAACGGGGCCGTATGTCTGGCCAGCCGCGCGATGTTCAATACGGGGCGTTTTTTGTGGCGTGCACACGCCGTCGACAATGCGCTGGACCAAGAGGCACAGGCCGGCCGCCTGCTGCCGCTGATGCTCAGGCAAGCCGGCTATCAGACGTTCATGACAGGCAAGTGGCACGTGCGCATTGCGGCCGATCGAATCTACGATCAGACGCTGCATATCCGCGCAGGCATGCCGGCCTCGCTGGAGTCCGCCTATCAGCGGCCGAACAACAAACAGGACTGGACCCCTTGGGACACGCGGCTGGGTGGTTTTTGGGAAGGGGGCAAGCACTGGAGCGAGGTCTTGGCGGATGATGCCCAAGCATTTCTCAAGCAAGCCGCCACCAGCCAGCGCCCCTTCTTTATGTACTTGGCCTTCAATGCGCCGCACGATCCACGCCAGTCGCCGCGCAAGTTTGTCGAGCGGTACAAGCGACACCGCATCAAGGTCCCCGCCAACTATCAACCACAACATCCCTATATGGAAGCCATGGGAGCGGGTCGTGCACTACGCGACGAACGCTTAGCTCCCTGGCCTCGCACGCCGGAAGCCGTCCAACTGCATCGCCACGAATACTACGCCTTGATAACTCACCTGGATCAGCAAATTGGAAAAATCCTAGACGAACTCAAACGCACTGGGCAGGCAGACAATACCTACATCGTCATGACTTCCGACCACGGACTCGCCTGCGGGCAGCACGGCTTGATGGGCAAGCAAAATATGTATGAGCACAGCCTCAAAGCACCGCTGATCGTGGCCGGACCAGGCATCCCAGCCGGCAAACGTATCGCAACGCCCGTCTACGTTCAAGACTTCGTACCCACCGCGCTGGAGTGGGCCCAGATGCCTCGCCCGGCGCACATCGAATTCAAAAGCCTGCTGCCGTTGATTCGCGGCCAACAGTCGCTGCAGTACGAACTGATCTACGGGGCATACGAACGCAATCGGCAACGCATGGTCCGCCGCGGCAACGCCAAGCTGATCTACTATCCCATCATCGACAAATATGAAATGTACGACCTCAGCGCGGATCCATTGGAGACCCGCAATCTGAGTCAATCTCCGCTGCACGCGCGCGTGCTGAGCGAGCTCAAGCTCGATTTGTACAAAATCATGGTAGCTATGGGCGACCCGCTGCTGCGCGTGGTGGACCCGTAATCGAGCTAGCAGGGCGGCCGGCGGGGTAATGGGCGTGTGGCTGCCAAAGATGGCTCACGGGGAAGTAGAATGGTGGCTTCCTTCCTAAGCATTCGCGCCTCGTGAGAAGTCTATGTTTATCCAACCACTGCTTAATGGTCGGGCCCGTCCCGCTTTAGCCCTAGGCATATTCGCACTGTCGCTGACCCTCGGCTGCGCAGTGGCGGGAGTGGCTCGCGCCGCAGACGACCAGCCCGAGAGCGGCGCGGGGAGCGCGGCGGCAGATCGCCCGCTGCCCGCTTCGGACGAAGCACGGCTGGCTATCGGCAGTTTCCGCAAACCGGCCGGATGGGAGATCAAACTCTTCGCAGCCGAACCCGATGTAGCCAATCCTGTAGCGATCACAGTGGACAATCGCGGGCGGCTGTTCGTGTGCGAATCGTTTCGACAGGACCGAGGCGTGACCGATAATCGCAGCCACGACAACGAGTGGTTGCTAGCTGACTTAGCCGCTGAAACCGTGCAGGACCGCATCGATTACCATCGTCGCTTGCTGGGGTCAGCGGTCCAGCAGTACGCGCGGCATGATGATCGCGTGCGCTTGATTGAAGATACCGACTCTGATCAAGTAGGCGACCGTTCGACAATTTATGCTGAAGGCTTTAACAACATTGAAAGTGGTTCAGGGGCTGGCATCCTGGTGCGTGGCAATCAAGCCTACTTTGCGTGCATCCCGAATCTGTGGTTGCTAACCGATTCGAATGCAGATGGGCAAGCCGACCAGCGGCAAGTGCTCCATGAAGGCTACGGAGTCAGAGTAGCCTTTCGCGGCCATGACCTACACGGTTTGGTGATCGGCCCGGATGGTCGGCTCTATTTCAGCATCGGCGATCGCGGCTACAACATCCAGACGCCGACCGCGCACTTGCACGAAGCGGAAAGCGGCGCCGTGTTTCGCTGTGAACTAGATGGCAGCCAATTGGAAGTGTTTGCCACGGGCCTGCGCAATCCACAGGAATTGGCTTTCGACGACTACGGCTATCTGTTCACCGGAGACAACAATTCTGATAGCGGAGACAAGGCCCGCTGGGTAAATGTGATGCAAGGTGGCGATAGCGGCTGGCGCATGATGTACCAATACATTCCGGATCGTGGGCCGTTCAATCGCGAGAAGATATGGCATCCGTTTTCTGCCGCAACTCCCGCCTACACGATTCCTCCGATTGCAAATATCGGCGATGGTCCGTCAGGCCTGACCAGCTATCCCGGCACCGGTCTGGAGGGAGATTTTGCTAACTGCTTTTTCATGGTCGATTTCCGCGGCGGAGCGAGCAACAGTGGTATTCGACTGATCCGAACGCAGCCGCAAGGGGCCTTTTTTACGGTTGAGCGATCCGAGGAGCCGATCTGGAACATCCTGGCCACCGATGTCGAGTTCGGTCCAGACGGAGCGCTGTGGGTTAGCGACTGGGTCAACGGCTGGACAGGCGAGGGGAAGGGGCGGGTGTATCGCTTCTTCGAGGCGGCAGCCCAGCAGCAACCAGTGGTTCGCGAAGTGCAAGCCTTACTGGCGGCGGGCTTTGGCGAGTTGAGCGAAGAGCGTTTGGGGCAGTTGCTGCGCCACATCGATCGTCGGATTCGCAATGAAGCCCAGTGGGAGCTGGCCCAGCGTGGACTAATCGCGCCGTTTGCCGAGCTAATGACCCAGCCGACCGCCGGCACCCTGCCGCGCTTGCACGACGAGTGGGGCTTGGGACAGGCAGCCCGCCTGCACGCTGAGCTGCGAGATAGGATCGCTGGCAGCATTCGTGCAGCGCTTGCGGATGGCGATGCCAACGTTCGCGCCGCCGCTGCCGGCGTGGTAGGCGACCTCAAACTAAAGGATCTTGGACGCGAGCTGCTGGGGTTAATTGGCGATAGCGAACCACGCGTGCGGTATGCTGCCTGCTTGGCAGTGGGCCAATTGCAGTTGGCTAGCGGCCTACTGCCGACGCTGGAGATGTTGACCGCCAATCGCGATCACGATCCTGGCCTGCGGCATGCTGGTATCATGGCCCTGAGAGGCATTGGCAGTGCACATCCGCAAGAGGTGGCCAAGCTGCGCCAACACACCAGCCCGTCGGTGCGACTGGCGGCCGTGGTGGCGCTGCGCAAACTTCACAGCCAGCACATTGCGGCCTTTCTGGACGACGATTCGCCAGAGGTAAAGCTGGAGGCGGCGCGCGCCATTCACGATGTGCCCGAGCTGCATGCGTCGCTGCCGCAATTGGCCGCTATGCTAGAGCAAGAAGATATGCAGGCTGGACCGGTGGCGGAGCCGCTGCTGCACCGCATCCTCAATGCAAATTTTCGACTGGGCGGCTCGGCGGAGGCGGTGGCGATCGCCCGCGTGGCTGGGGATCAACGACAGCCTGCGAGCATGCGTCTCGAAGCCACCGAGATGCTGGCCAGTTGGGCCCAGCCCGGTCAGCTCGACCGAGTGATGAACCGCTTCGCGCCGCTGGATGCCCGCTCAAGCCAGGCTGCCGTGGCGGCTTTTACTGAGCAACTGGGATCGATCTTTGTAGGCTCCGACCAACAGGTAGCCGCGGCCATCGCAGCCGCTGTGGCTCTGGACCTGAAGAACGTCAGCGACTCGCTCGCCGCCTTAGCCCGCGACGACTCGCGAGACGCGGCCGTTCGCAGCGGCGCTCTGGCTGGCGTCGTCAAGCTCGACGCGAAGCAGGGACTGAGTCTAGTCCGCGGGCTGCTCAAAGACGCGCAGCCACTTGTCCGCTCGCAGGCCCTAGAATTGCTGGCTAGCCTAGATCCCACCGCGGCTTTGCCTGAGCTGTCGCGCGGAATCGCTTCAGAGAGCTCCGTCGAGCGGCAGCGGGCCTGGGACAGCCTAGCAGGTATCGACGATCCACGCGCTAGCCAACTGATCGAGCAAGGGGTCGCAGACTATATCGCAGGCAAGCTTCCCGCCGATGTCTGGCTGAACGTTACTGAAGCCGCCGAGGGAAGAGTTGCCGAGGCCACTGGGCAACAATTAAAGTCCTTCCAACAGCAGTTAAGCAAGAGCGACCCCCTGGCCGAATATCGGACCAGCCTAGCCGGTGGCGACGCGTCACGAGGACGAGAACTATTTTTCAACAAGTCTGAATTGTCATGCGTGCGCTGCCACAAAGTGGATGGTCAGGGAGGAGAAGTCGGACCGGACCTGACCCTGATCGGCAAGACTCGAGATGCCCCCTACCTGCTGCAGTCGATCGTCGACCCCGACGCAAAAATCGCCGAGAAGTATGAAACGGTGCTCGTACTGACTGAGGACGGGCAGGTAGTCAGTGGCATCTTGCGCCAGGAGACGGAGCAAGCGATTGAGCTGATCGACGCAGAGAACACGTTGCTCACGGTGGCCGTGGATGAGATCGTTTCACGCAAGCAGGGAAAGTCGTCGATGCCCGTCGACCTGTTGAAGCATCTAGATCGCCGCGAATTGCGTGACTTGGTAGCCTACCTGGCTTCGCTCTCCGAGAGCTCAGCTAAGCCGTAGCGC